>JBCDLA010000006.1:0-52467 GCA_038745945.1 Cyanobacteria bacterium P01_H01_bin.74
AAAAAAAATAAACCCAAATTTAATAATTCTGAACAATATTTGATAATTCTTAATATTTGCAAATTAAAGTGGTTTTGATTTTACTAAACAGACCTTGCTTATTAATGAGTTCTAACCAATTAAGCCATCCCCAAAATCTCTTTCACTGGAAACCATAATTAAAGCTTGATAAATCACTTTATCTGCTGAGGATACACTTTTTCCTTCTGAGAATGGATCATTTAAATTCTTATCGCGAGATTCATCCAGTAATTTTTTGGCCAACTCTGCAATGTCTAAAACTAGTTCATACCGGTTTTCTACCGATTCATTTAATTCGCAGGCTATTTCACTGATTGTAGACATTCAGTCAGAATCCTTTAATTTATACAAATTTAATAATACTCTAAAAAAATAATTCTGATGTGTCAAGTTATCAATTGAAGGTATAAAGTCAGAATAAAAAGAAAAATTTTAAACAGGCATCTAAAATAGAATCTTTTCTTGACGCTTTGGGTTGAAAAGCTAGAATGCTAATTAATCACTTATTTTTTCACCCATTATGCGAGTTTAGCTCAGTGGTAGAGCACTCCCCTTTTAAGGGATAGGTCCTGGGTTCGAATCCCAGAACTCGCACCAAAAGCAGGTTAACTTACCAATTAAGCTAACCTGCTTTTTTGCTGCATTACCAATACCTTAACCGAGTAAAACTATTTTTCAACAAAGCTTAGAAAAAACAACTAAGAAAATAAACCCAACCGCATCATCTGCACAATCCCAGCCGCTTCTTCATAGGAAGCTGCTTCAACAATATTCAATTTTGTCAAATCAAACCCCGCAGGCTGTGTATTTGCAAACAGAGACTTTACATGACTCCTGCCCAGCGAAGCTTGTGTTTTATTGCCTGTAACAACAACAACCGGCTTTAATTGGCTCATCATCGCAATCATTGGCAAGCCACCCAACACGCCATCAGGAACAACCAGCACACTACAGTCTGTCCACGCAATAGTATTATTGGGATTACCCAGACTTAAATGAGGGGATATACTTTGCGACAAGTTTAATGGTTGGTTTGAATCGAAGTGATCTGCAGTGGTAACAGTATATTGAGGGGCACGAGACAAACCCTGCAAGACACATGGCAAAAAAGTAGGGGCAATAAATTCTGCTGCAACCTTTGGATCCAGCACTTTGTCCCGAACCGGCTCAGCAATATACCAAGGGAAAACTGGAGCATGTGCACAAGGAATGGCAAATTTTGCAGTAATGCAGTGTGATACAATGGCCTCAATACCGCCAATAGGGTCGACCCCGCTGTTTTGCTGATAGTTTTGCTCAAGTGCATTGCCAGCAGCATCAGTAGATTCTGGCATTAACGTACAAACCGCAATGGCTTCCACTCCTTCTTCCAGCAACTGCTGCGTTGCATCAAAGAGAACCTGCGGATTTTTTATTCCACCAGAAGAGCAGCCTGTCGGGGCTTGTTCACACTTAACCTCAACGGGCTCTTGGGTTAAACAGTGCGTAATAACATTTACCCCGTAAACACTGCGGACCGCATTGATTGTGTTTTGATGCAATATCAACATGTCTTCAGGAATGCCTGAATCAAAAACAACCCCAATTTTATTCTGTCGAACAGGCCTTAACCCCCATTGACCTTTAAAAAACTGATCAAGCCCGTAGCCTTCAACGTACAGGGCATTGTCTGGCATTTTCTGAAAAACAGCGGCGTTGGCCACATTGGGGTGTGTGATTATGCAATCAGAGACACTGGCCATTAAATTAAGATATGGTGTGGCATCTCCAGCAAATCCACCTGACAATGCACCTATGCCAGTGGGTATAATCATTGCAGTAATAAAAGGCGGTGTGAGCATGTGAATTGTCTATTGGGTTGTATGCGTTCATGAAAACTATTTTTCATGAAACACAAGTAGGAGTCTTATGCTTTGTGCACTGCACCAATAAACGGCAGATTACGGCAATATCCGGCAAAATCAAGGCCGTAGCCAACCAGAAACTCGTTACCAACCGTAAAGCCAACAAAATCTGTCATGATTTGTTTTTGCCGCTTTTCTGTTTTATCAAGCAATACTGCCACTTTTAAGGACTGTGTCTTATGAAGTGAAGACAAATACTCTTTAAAAAAATGTAAGGTCAAGCCCGTATCAATAATGTCTTCAACAATCAGCACGTGTTTACCTCCCAAATCTGGCAAAGACAGATCAACAGCCTTGACGCTGCCTGAAGACTGGGTTGAGTTGCCATAACTGGCCAACCGAATAAACTCAACATTGCACGGCATACTTAATTGTTTCATAAGATCTGAAGCAAACATGAATGCACCGTTCATAACAACAACCAGTGTTAATTCGTTCACATTACTGTAACAGTTGTTAATCTCTGCAGCCATAGCCGCAATCCTATCTTGAATCTCTAATTCTGTAAAATACGTGACCAATTCCTGGCCCACAGCAAGAACTGGCGGCAGGGCTGGTTTACAAACTTCTGTCTCAATAGTTGTTGACATCAAGCAGACCTTCCTTCATTTCTTAAAAGAACAGTTATCGCGCAAATAAAAGTGCTAAACAATAGCATCCATAATAAAAACCCATGCACTAGTTTTTTATTCTAAGACATACCATCTTGGAAGTCTTCAGAAACATCAAGCCGTATTTCTGAATTACCCGCATCAAAATCAAATAGATTTTCTTCAGAAATTAAATCGCCTTCTTCAAATTTGCGGCTAATTTTACCGACAGTATCTGATTGGAATTGTGTATTCTCATCAGCATCAAGCGTGTCAATCGTCTCAATTTCTTCAATATTATGGTCACTTTCATCGTTCAAAACAGGTGCGTTAATTAACAGCATCTCGTTGGATTGAGCTTTAAAACCGGCAACCGATTTATTCGTTTTGTAGGTTAATATTTTAAGACGAGAAAAAACTTCCGGTATTTCAAGTTCAGGGTTTAACGGGGCAAGCAACAACTGGTGCGTGGGTAACTTGCCCGGATCAACAAGTAATACCGCATCAATCCCAAAGCCTGGGAGCCACAACACCCGGTTTCCAGTTGCCAGAAATGGCAATTTTGCACGCTCAAAACGTGGAACATTACGGTTCATTAAGAATTTTTTTAGCCGCATGCTGTTGGGCATTCCATGAGGTTGAAACCGATCCCCGTCCTGACGTGTACGAAAGACCAACGGTTTGTCTATAACAGAAGACAAATCAACCAGAACTTGTTGAATGTCTTTTTGACGGATAACCGAAAGCCCGACACTGGGGTCTTGAGACCAGGGGGTGATTTGCAAGGCAATATCCAATGCCTCAAGGGGCAAGGTGTGTGATTTGTCAGTGCTCAGAATAACCGGCAGGCCAGGCAACACTGACTCTGAAACAGAGGCGGGAATAGAAGGCTGCTTGGAAACAATTCGAATTTTATCCCTGTAAAGAGAAATAAATCTTTTTTCTGACTTATTCTCGTTTTCTGGCTTGTTTTCAGTCAAAGGTTTTGTTTCGGAAGAGTGTTCAAGCGATTCCACAGATTTTAATGCCGATTCAGAAAATTTACGCCCTGTACCATTTAAAAATGAAACTGTTGAAGCAAGCGTTGAAAAATCGGATTGAAGCTGGTGCAACTCAAAAAACCGTTTTAACAGGCGCCGTTGATAGTTAACACCCAACGCTGAAAAAAGAAGCCCGTCCATAAAGCCACCAGTTTCATCTTTTTGGTAAACCCGTTGCCAAAGGGGCTCAATGCTTTCCTGAATGATTTTAACATCACTGGTGGCAATTAAACCCAGTCGAAATAGGGCATTTTTGGCTTGCGGAAACCGCGACTCGACTTGAGGGAACAGTTGGTTCCGAATGTAATTGCGCTCAAAGACATTGTCCTTGTTACTGGGGTCATCATAGTAACAAAGATTTTGAGATTCACAGTATTTATTAATGCTGGCTTTTGGCGTATCTAGCAATGGACGAAAAACAGGAATTTCTCGCCCCGCGGGTGACTTTAAAATCAGTTTTTTTTGAATGCCAACTAAACCATCTGTTCCAGTTCCACGAAGCACTCTGAACAAAATGGTCTCAACCTGATCGTCAGCATGATGTGCCGTAACAATGGCATCTGCGTTTAAGCTCTCAACAAGATCGATTAAATTGTCGTACCGGTTTTTTCGTGCCGCAGTCTCGTTTTTTTCGCCAAACGATTTTGCCTGAAGAATAACCAGTGGAATGCCCGCCCGTTTGCAGTTTTGATGCAAAATTGACAGTTCCTGGATAATATGGCCGTGCCATGCATGATGATAAAAGGCTGCCGTAATTTTTACCGCATAGGTTTTCATCAATTCGCCCATAACAGACAAAAGCACACTGGAGTCTGCCCCCCCAGAGTAGGCTAAAACAAGATGTTTGGCAGTGCCACTTGCCAGAAAGCCTTCTGCTTTAAAATTTTGAGCAACAGAATCTGTGATTGTTTGGGTCGCCATAGTGGTTCGTGTATTCTTACTCCAGAGAAAAAACAGACTTCAATTAAAATAGCACAAAACTAAGACTTGTAGGTCTTGGGCTTGTCTGTATTGAGTTTGTCGGTCTTGCCTGGTTGCTTCGATCGATTAGTGAGTGCTGAGCATCAAGAACTTTTAAACCAATAAGCATTTTTAAAAGCCAGGCAAATTTTTAAAAGCCAAGCAAGATGAATACACGCCTTCTACTCAGAACACAAGTCCACAAAGTTGCGCGATCAGTGAAGCATTAATGGGATTGAAAACCCCTAAAATTTCTCCAGCATTTTTGAAACAACTATTTCACACGCACCATTAAGTTTTTTGATTGCCGAGCCTGTATTGTTTTACTAAAGCTGAGCTCGCCAATGCGATCTTTTATATAGGCTGCATTAATGCTGTGGGGTCTTTTTTGAAGAAGCACTTGATACGTTTTTATGGCTTTTCGTGTTTGCCCACTGCGGTCATAGGTAATGGCTAAGCCCAAATGACCTCGGTAAAAATTAGGCGATTTTTCGGTGAGTGCCCTAAAAATGGTTTCGGCTTTTTGATAAACACCCAATTTAATGTATAACGTCCCCAGGTTGTTGTAAGCCGGCAGAAAATCCGGAACAAGGTGTGTAATTGATTCATACATTGCAATTGCTCGATCAATCTGACCCAGTTGCTCATGGGTAAGGGCAACCCCAAAGGCGGCTTCTAAGTTTTGGGGCGTCAATTTGAGGACTTTTTTATAATGCCGCAATGCTTTTTGAAAGTGCGTTGTTTGTCCGTAGCACTTTGCAAGTTGTAATTGCGTTTGATAGCAAAACTGATTTTTTCCCAAGCGTTTTTTTAA
This sequence comes from Cyanobacteria bacterium P01_H01_bin.74, assembly GCA_038745945.1. Lineage (GTDB taxonomy): Bacteria > Cyanobacteriota > Vampirovibrionia > Vampirovibrionales > Vampirovibrionaceae > JBCDLA01. The sequence continues at coordinate 5,330 of JBCDLA010000006.1, forward strand.
CCATAGGATAGCAGATTCGTAATCACCCAAGGCCTCATACAATTTGCTTAGAGCCGTGTAGGCTTCAAGGAATTCAGGGCAGTCAGCTATTACAGTTCTGTAAGCTTCTCTGGCTTTTTTATGATTGCCACTTAAACGGTATTTTTCTGCAGCAATAAACTGGTTGTAGGTGCTGCCATATTTTTGTTTTAAGGGGTTAGCTACCGGCTTGCAATAAACCGCTGATGCAAAATTACTGACAGCTGATGACAATTTGCTGTTATATCGGATTCCAGTTTGCGTTGTACCCACCGATGCCTGATTGTTTTTATTCCCCATTACACCAGTCTCCTGACGGCTTAGCCCACTCATTAATTAATTAAAAAACCCAAGCTAATGTTTATGTAACCATATAATAACAGTTCTTCAACCCAATGACTGACGATCAGCACAATAAGCTGCTGCCATTCGACTTAGAACCACTCACTTTCACCTGTTTTTATTGTAATCAGTAAACCCAAAAGTCAAATCATCCAACTGGCCGAGTCCAACCGGTTAAAGTTGCACTATTTTATTTACACCAAAACATAAATGCTATTGGTGTTGCCAGACAGGCTTACGTTTTTCAATAAAAGCCCGCATCCCCTCTTTTTGGTCAGGGGTGTCAAATAAGCTGTAAAAAATGTTGCGTTCATAGGCCAAACCCTCTGTTAGGTTAGCTTCACTGGCTTTAACAATGCATTGCTTGGCCCGCTGAACAGCCACAGCAGGTAAGCTTCCTATTTTTTCTGCCAAAATCAATGCGGTATTCACTGTGTCTTCAGGCGGGCAAACGACACCGGCAATTTTCCAATCCAAGGCCTGTTGGGCTGAAAAAGACTGCCCTGTTAAAATTAGCTTCATCGCCAGAGCTTTGCCGACGGCCCGGGTTAAACGCTGGGTGCCGCCAGCCCCCGGAATAACCCCAATAGATACTTCAGGCAGGCCAAACGTTGCATTGCTACCAGCCACAATACAGTCGCATGCCATGGCCAATTCAAAGCCTCCACCCAGGGCATAACCATTTACAGCTGCAATGACTGGGGTTTGAATGGTGTCTATAACCGACCAATTGGCTAGCAAGTCTGTTTCTTGCATGGTTTTGGCATCGCAGTCTACCATTCCTTTGATGTCAGCACCAGCCGCAAACGCTTTTTCATTGCCTGTTATAACAATACAGCCCACGTTTGCATTTTTATCGGCTGCTTGCAATGCCTCAGCCAGTTCATTCATTAGCGGCGCCGATAAGGCATTGAGTGCTTCCGGGCGATGAAGGGTTAAAGTGCTGACCCGATTTTCAGCATTGTGGTTGGTCAGTAAATACTGATTGTTTTTCATGGGGAATGCCCTGTAAGGTCTTAAAAAGTTAGTAAGGGCTCTACTGTAACATTTTTTAATAAATAACACCAAACGGCATTCACTTGTTTTTATACAAACAGAGTGGAAGTTTTATCTAATGAATAGAGAAGTGTAAGAATACTTTAAGCATCACCAAAAAAATTCTTAGCACTGTATTTACACATTTAAAAATAAAAACAATTTTAAAATGTCCTGTAGCAAATAACCATAGTGAGGAATGAAATAATATGTATGGAGCAATGTATCCTGGAATGTACCCCGCAGCTTTAAATACGGGTGCTCAATTTGGGGTCGTAGACAATGGCGGCGCAACAAATACTCAAATAGCATTGGGAGATGCTGCTAGACACAATACTGAGAAAGAAGCGAGTTGGGAAGGTACTCTCCTAGGGATGGGTATTGGTGGTGCATTAGGTATTGGTGCACAAGTATTTGCATCTGGAAGACCAGGCCTTGCAGGCTTAGCAGCGGGTATTGCCTTAGGTGGACTATTTGGTGGCAAACTATTTAGTAAACTTGCAGGTAGTCTACAAGTTCAACGAGATGTTAAACACGACGGGGTCTTCGATGGTATCGATTCTGTTAAAAGACCTGATAGTACAGTAGTTACACCTTCTGTGGTGAATAATATAGGCATGCATTCAGGCTATCCACCACCGTTGGAAGGCGGTTAAATGCCAATAAAACTGACTTAACCTGTATTTCAGTTAATTCATAGGTAAGTTTTGATGAAAACTTTTGAAAGGGAAGGTTAAAAATGTCACTGCTATCAGTCCAGCCCGGCTATAACCCATACCAATACCAAGACCAGCCAATACCGGGCAGGTATACCTTAGGTCAGGCGAATATAGAGAGAGCTGGCGCGAATGGGGTTCTGGGAGGTGTTGTGACTGGTGCCACATTCTTTCCCGCAATAACCTACCTTCTCACCAAAAACCCAGTACTTGGCGCGGTAGCATCTTTTGTGGGGGGGCTTCTTGGTGGAGTTGGAGGAGGAAGTCTCGCAAAAAGTAATGCATTGAAGAATGAAGTAAAATATGATGGAAAGGTGGATGGCGGAGCTTATAATTTAGGTAGATTGCCATACGGAGTCTTTGGGCTTGAGGGTTTTGGTTTTGGCTTTGCCCCTCCTATAGGAAGCTTGGGAAGCCCCCCTTATGGCTTAGGTGGTCTCGGGACTCCTCCTTATGCAATCTTCTAGTCTGGGTTATTAAATAAAAAATTGGACAAAAGCAATTTATATTAAATGGTTTTTTATAAGAGTTGAGTCAAATTAAATAAGTTATTTAGAAAACTGTAAAGCAAAACAGAGGAGAGAATTCATGTCAGCAAGTATAGCTCAACAGCTTCAAAATGGGCTTGGGATTCGGCAAGGGAGTCACGAAAAGCAATATGCACAACAATCAGGACTTAATATTACACCAAGTGCATTTAATTACAGTCCAGGAACCATTGCCGGTGTGCAATGGGGTAATACAACGGCTTATTCATCACCTTTTTCACTTTTCAATTCTTGGAATCAACAACCTGGAAATGCACACGGCTACGGCACAAGGCCAGGTGAGCAATCTTATGATGAAGGAAACATAATGAAAGGTGAAGATACCAACTTGGTTGGCTCTAAAAATACCATGCAAATTCTTGGAGGAGCCTTGGGTGGTGCCCTGACTTCACTGGTTGTAGGTAGGGTAAAAGGAAAAAGTGCAAGTACACCGATGGGAAGAATGTTAGGCCTGGGGGTAGTTCTTGCAGGGGTAGGCGCAGGTGTTGCTGCTGGATCACGATATGATCGAGGGGAAAAAGAAGCCAGAAATACCAGTGCTTCCCGAGAAGGCCAAGGTAGTGGTCGTTCTGTAATTAACTGGTTTTTAGGCGAGAAGCGTTAAACCCTGTATTTAAAACATGCTGCTAACAGACAGGGTATTTTAATTGCAAACAGCATTTTTTAAATTAGCACCAAATAAAGCAGCATTTTTCAAAGTTGCCAGTTGTAAATCTGCTTGATAAAAGTTGGCCCGGTAAGCATCCAATCGATTTAAATTGGCGCTGTTCAGGCAAGCAAATTCAAAATTTGCATACCGTGCTTGGGCATCCGATAAATTGGCCAGGTAAAAGTTACTGCGATTTACATCAGCCTCATACAAACAGGCAAAGCGCAAGTCTGCACCAACAAAAACAGCCTGACTGAGTTTGCAACCATATAAATTGCAAAACCGCATTTTCGCCCCTGTAAACCGACACCCTGACAAATTATGATAGGACAAATTGGCATAAATCAGATTTGCCTGCTCAAACAGAGTGCCTTCAAAACTAAGCGCGGAAAGTTGTTGGTTGTAAAACCCGACCACAGAAAAATCAAAGCCAGAAAAGTTTTTATTTTGCACCCCATTGTCTGATTCAAACCACAGCTGCAAGGGTTGCCAGTAATTAAGCGAATGGCCGTGTTTTTTTAACAACCGTGTCAAATTTTTTTTATGGGTGTTAAACCGTTTGGCATTTTCAGTCTGTAAAGCATCTTGCATTTGATACAGGTAGACGTTGGCAACAGCAATAACATGTTCGGGCAGTGCACTGATGTTTGGGCAAAACAACCATTGGTTGGTCAAAGCCTTTTTTTCTGGACTCAGCAGAGGATCCAAATTTTCGGGGTTATAGGGGTTCTCTCGGTTTTTCTGATTTTCAATCATTAGTGATGTCGATGTCTATGTGCTTGAAACTTAGCGTATGAAGCTTAAAAAATGTTCTTTTTTTAGGCACTGTCAGTATCTCAAAAAAGGACCACTTGTGTTGTTTTATAAATTATCTAACACAAAATATTTGTAAATATTGCCTCAATCTAGCCCAACCGGGGCACTGCTTTTCTCTGATTTTGCAGTAAAGTGTTCGAGGCGTAAACTTTTCTTACAAAAGTAGTCAACGAAGTGTTTATTATGAGTTTCATATAGTAAACTTTTAATTGTATATACCTTGTAACGCATTCTTAGTTTTAATTAATGGTACCTATTTTATGGCAAAGACAGCTGTATACCCTGGAAGCTTTGCTCCTATTACATTGGGGCATGTTGATATTGTCAAGCGGGCAAGTGCACTTTTTGATAAAATAGTTATGGCAGTCGTTAAAAATCCAGGAAAACAGAGCGTATCATTGTCATTCTCCGAGCGCTTTGCCTTGGTTCAAGAGAGTGTGAAGTCGCTTAAAAACGTGACTGTTGTCTCATTTGAGGGGCTAACCGTAGACTTGGCTCGTGCATATGAAGCATCCATCATTATTCGAGGCTTGCGTGCCGTCTCAGATTTTGAATACGAATTTGCTATGTCTCAAATGAACAAGCGGTTGTGCCCCGGTGTTGAAACGGTTTTTATGATGGCCGATCTCGAATACCAATTTATATCATCCAGCATGATCAATGAAGTTGCACGGCTTGGTGGTACCGTAGACGGCCTTGCCCCAACAGCTGTTGTTTCGCATTTTAAGTCGTTGTCAGAAAACCTGATTTAAGCTTTTTATTTCCAGTAAATAGGAATTCAGTCAACAAAACGCAATACGCAATAATCACATCTGAAAATTGAAAAATTACAACGCAATCAAAAATTTTAAAGCCAAAAATCTTAAAGCAAAAAGAGGAGTCATGCAGTGAGCAGTTATTCAAAAAGTCATTTCCCTAAACTAATAGAGCGCATGGAAGACTACGTTCTAACCGGTATGGGTATTCCGTTTACACCGTTTACTGTTGTAAATGGCGAGCGGCTTGTACCATTACTGGATCGTATTAGAGATTGTCTGCCGGAAGAAATTGCACAGGCACAAAATGTTTTAAGTCAACGCGAGCAAATTGTAACTGAGGCACAAGAGCATTCAAAAAAAATGATTGAGAATGCACGGAAACAAGCCGAAGAAATACTCAGTGAATCAGAATTGCTGCGTGCTATTCATGAAGAAGCTTATCGGGTTAGAGAACAGATTACTGCTGAATTAGAAGCCATGCGGAAAAAGGCCTTTGAGGAGGCAGAGTTTGCACGCGTACAAGCCCTTGAAGAAAGCCAGGCCATTCGTCAAGGGGCTGATCATTATGCAGAAGCCATCCTGGGGTCTTTGGATGAAAAATTAAAAGAGTTTCATACCGTTGTCCGAAACGGCAAGCGCCACCTGGAAAAAGCTCGCTTAATCGATCGAAATGCCCATGCAGGACCCTCAGTTATGGTAAACAACACAAGAAATCCCAGAAGTGCCTCTATAAGAGAACAGGCCCCCCAAGATATCCCCACAGCGCTCGATCAGTTGTACTTTGAAAGTCGAAATACCAAGCAAGAATCTGTGTTGTAAAATAGAGCGCTCGTTTATGATGACTCCGTATTTTACAGTGCATTCAACGCTGTGGTATACTGGAATTAAGTTTTTTAGTGTTCACTCTATTTAATCAAATTTTAATCAGCTTGGGTGCAATAATCAATTAGCAACCAAAAGAGATGGGTATTTCATGGCATCATTTAGATCAGCGCAGAATAATAGAAACGATACCGTTATTTTAAAACCTGGCGATTCTGGCCGGGCCATTTTTACCATTCAAAAAGCACTCTCTCACTTTGGATTTCTTCAGGGCAGTATTGATGGTCATTATGGGCCCGTAACGCAAGCGGCCGTATCCGCCTTTCAGAAAAGCCGTCAAATTGTTGCAACTGGACTTGTTGACAACTTTACATTGCAAGCCTTGGGGTTTCAGATAGATACTGCAGCTGTTGCATCTCGAAACACGTTTGCCAGCAATCCGGTGAGCAATCCCCACCATTTCCCAAACACGGCGAACCCTCAGAACGCTTTGCCAATGGCAATGCTGACACAAATTTTCCCCCACGCGCCGGCAAAAAACTTTCATCAGTACTACCCCATTTTACACCAGATACTGGCAGAACAAGGGTTGGCGGACCCTGTGATGTTGTTAATGGCGCTTGCTACCATACGGGTGGAAACCTCACGGTTTGAGCCGATTTCGGAATTTGAATCGCGTTATAACACAGAGCCAGGTGGCCGGCCTTATGGCCTTTATGATTTTAGGACAGACATTGGCAATAATGCTGTTGGTGATGGTGAACGCTATAAGGGACGCGGATTTATCCAACTAACCGGAAAAGCCAATTATACGACCTACTCTGACCGATTGGGGCTTGGCCCTTTATTAATCGATCGGCCTGAGCTTGCCAATGACCCAGTTATTGCAGCAAAAATCCTGGCGGCCTTTCTGAAAGACAAAGAAACGATTATCCGAACAGCACTTCATCGAAACGATTTTGAAACAGCGCGACGGGCTGTTAATGGAGGAACCCACGGGCTTTCAGATTTTAAACTGGCCTTTAATATTGGAAGCCAGGGGATGGGTATCATCACCTAAAAAACATATTTTCTGAAAAATGAAACTATGTTTCCCTTCCTTGAAATAAACTAAAGAAATGTCATTGCTTTGTCGAGAAAATGACAAAGTGCAAAAAACAAACGTAAAACTTTAATCGCTGCTTTTAAACGGATGCCTCTTTAAACAACTGTTAAACAGCTCGCCAGACGTTTGTAACTGCCACTGCTTCTGTTTTCAATAACTAGGCGTTTGGGCTCGTGAAATTCTGTCTGGATTATCACCTTTTAAATCGTTCGTTGCGCGTAATGGCGCTGACGGTCTTGTTTTTTGGTGTGGGCTTTTTCTTTTTTTACGATGATCCCATTAATAAGGCAAAGCCTTTCTCTGCTAAAAAGCAAAGCAAACCAGCCACATCAACTTTTTATTCTCAAGCCAAAGCAAGCGGATATGCTCTCGTTAAAAGCCCTGAAGAAGTAACAATAGAGAAACAACCTGTCAAGCTTGCAAACCATGCACGCAAAGCGGCATTAACAAAGGCAAGTCAAGCATTTTTAAAGGCTTCAACACTTTTTGAGCAGGTTGCCATCAATTTTAAAAATAATGCAAACACAACGCATTTTGAGACCCTGGGACAATCGGTTCAGCTTGCAAATGGGTTCCATCAACTGAGTGTCGATGCACAGCGACTGGGATGGAAGTTGAAAGTATTTGCCAAGATGACATCAAAGGAATTTTTGGATCAAAAAGAACGGACAAGCGATGACCCAATTTTTTGGAACAAGCCGTCCGGCAGTTTTTTTGAACCTTACAAAGGGCGCATTGTGCTAAGAGAGTCTGTTTTACACAATCCCTTAAACAGGTTTAAAGCCAATTTCCATTCGCTTTTGTCACAAAAAGCATTAAACCATTACAATGAAACAAAACTACTTCCAGAAAATGAGCTTAAAACTTTACAAACCATTGTGGTGTCTCTCCAAACACAGGTCAATGACTGGGCAAAAAACGAAAACAGACTAATAGCTTATACAGAATAAGGGCTTTTGCTCTCTGTGCAATAACCTCGGCATTTTTCTGTCAATTTGATTGTATGATTTGAAAACCCCTTGTAAGCCCAAAGAGTCGATCGTACTGGCTAATAATAATGCCCATTTTATAAGCCAAATTTACTGTCACTGGCCAACTTTTCCAGCAATTTATGTGCCTTTTTAACGGGTATAAAAACAATGCCGTTACTCTCTTGTATTATCTGTATTGCATTCATTTTGATGTCGTTGCTTTTACCACCGGCATTGGCTGTTTACGATATAAAAGACAATGCAATTACGCATGCCCAAAAAGGACAACAGCATTTAATATTGGGTACTCCTGAAAACGCCATTGAAGAGTTTAAACTGGCGTTGCGCCTCAATGGGCATGACAGCTTTGGTGCATCGCTTTACAACAATTTGGGCGTTGCATACCAAAAGACAAAACGCTACACAATGGCAATTGCTTCGTTTCAACGGGCCTGCAGAATTCGTCCCGGAACGGCATTGTATTATAAAAACCTAATTGACAGTTATCAGCTTGCAGGTGTCCTGGATATTGCTGAAGCGCGGCTGATTCAGAATACGGCACTAAATTCTAATCAGCCTGAGGTTTGGTATCTGCTGGGGTTAATCAGTCAAGCAAACGGTAACAATCAAAATGCCCGCAACCACTTTTTAGAATGCATTAGCCTGCAGGCTGATGGCCCACTGGCTGATGCAGCAAAACAACACTTGAAGCATTAATACCTCATATATTTTTTGGCAATCTCTTTTAGCACTTAAAGGGGTTAAGGACGCCTATAAGCATCGGCCAGGATAGAAACGGGATGCCGGACCCGAAGCGCTGGATTATCGAGCCGCTTGACCCCGTGTTCAATTTGAAGCAAACACCCTGGGTTTCCTGTGGCGATGGTTGTCACGCCGTTGTCTTTGCAGACCGTTTCAATGGATTTTATTTTTTCGTCCAGTACAGTTTGGCTTAATGCAGGGTGTTCCAGATTAAAAATACCCGCACTACCGCAACAAGCTTCTGCGTTAGGAATTGGCACCAGCGTAATACCAGGAATTTGTTCCAGCAGGGTTATGGGTTCTTGCCGAACCCCTTGCACGTGATGCAAATGACACGCCGGATGATAAGCAATGGTTTCATACAGGGCATAATTTTTAAACGCTGCCAGGGGCTTTTTACTGAGCAGCTCCATCACATCCACCACGGCTGTGCTGTATGGTTCTCCCTGGGTACTGTCAGTCATATCATCGGCCAGAATGTCTTGGTATTCTTTTAAAGTAGAGCCGCAGCCAGCAGAATTACTGACAATCCAGCGCGGTTTGTGCTCAGCCCAAGTCTTGATACCTTGTTTTGCCAGGGTCTGGGTGATGTCGGCTTCACCGGCATGGTAAGCCAAAGCCCCACAACATTCTGCGGGCGGAACATGCACGCGGTAGTCATTTGCAACCAGCACATCAATGGTATCCCAGTGTACTGGGTTGTAAAAAATATCCATAATGCAGCCCAGAAGCAAAACAACCGGTTCACCATCAGGCGGGCCAAACCAGGCGTTCTCGGGGATTTTTCTGTACCCAGGTACAGCAGGCATTAAGCATTCCTGGTGTTGAATAACGGGCATCAATGCCAAAATATTTGACCGATGGACAAGATCGCGCAAACCGCTTTGCTGATAAAATTTCAGGAAAGACCCCAAAAACTGTAACAGCTTGTGATTGGGCAATACTTGCGAAAATATAAGGCGTTTAATGGCCCGGTAAACAGAGCGATCATTGCGGGCCAAATCCTGACGGGTTTTCATCAGCAGCGTGCCATACTGGACTGCTGAGGGACAAACACTTTCACACCCGTGACATGCCAGGCACTGATCCAGGTGGGGCTTAACCTGTGTATCGGTAAGCTCGCCATCCAGCATTTTTTTCATCAGATACAAGCGTCCCCGGGGTGACTCGGCTTCAGAACCGGTTGCCAGATACGTGGGACAAGCAGGCAGACAGATTCCGCAATGGATACAGGCATCTAACTTTTGCAGTTCCTGCCTGAGTTTTGGCGCAACTAAAACAGGATTCGGCGGGTTTTGCTCAGATTGCTGGGTTTTATGGGATTTCATGACAAACAGACTAAAAAATTTTTCTCAACCGGTTTAATTTGATAAAATGGTGCTATAATTTTATCAATTGTAACTTTATACTTACAATTGTTCATTATCGACGCAACGTTCTATTTGGTGTAGCAGGGTTATTAAGTAAAAAATCAAATAAAAACCAAGTATTCAAGAAGTTTCTTAACGGTTTCAAGTGAGTTCAGAAGAGGAGCATTATCGTGAAATTGCTGGCCCCCATTATTAATTTTATGAGTTCATTAACATTTACGCAAAAGTTTATTCTGGTTGGGACCGCAATGTCTGTGCCCTTGCTGGGTATGAATGGCTCGATGGTCTGGACACTGCAACAAGACCATACCAGAACAGAACAAAAACTGCAGGGCTTGCATGTCTTAAATGAGTTTCGGTTTGTGCTTGAGAATACGCAGAAACACCGCAGCATGAGCAGTAGCTTTTTAAATGGCAATACTAATTTTAAACCCAAACTGATTAAAGTACAAAAAGATCTTGATGCCCAGATAGCTCAAATTGACCAGTGGCAGCAACAATACGGCGAAGATTTTAAAACAACGCAAAAATGGCAGGCAATAAAAACCCAGTGGCAAGCAATCGAATCAAAGGCCTTTTCCCTGAGGGCCGATCAGAGTTTTTCTCAGCATAGCAAACTGATTGCTGACACCCTCTCTTTAATGAAAATTGTTGGAATCTCAACCGGTCTCAGTAAAGACAACGATACCGCTAACTTTTTATCAGCAGCACTACTCACCACAAAAATCCCCAACCTCACTGAAAGCTTGGGAATGACCCGCGGCAGAGGAACCGGTTTAATTGCAAACAATATTTCGTTAACCCCGGCACAAATTGGGCAAATGCAGACAATGACCACCATGATTGGCGTGTCAGACAATGATATTTTGCAAACCATTCAAATGAGTTTTGCAGAAAAACCGGAGCTAAAACCAAAGCTGGAAGCATTGGGCAATCAGCTGGTTAAGCAAACCGAGAAATTCAAGCAACTGGCAGAACGTGCCTTGTTAACCAATGCACTGCAAAGCCATGTCTCTTCGACCGCCTACTTTAAAGCAGGGACATCAGCCATTGCCACCGCCTTTGAGTTCTATGACACTTTGGAGCCCCTTTTGCAAGAAAACCTGGAAGAGCGCCTGAGTGTTCTGGAGCTGCAGCGCAACGTGCTGGTTGTTGGGGGTATTCTTCTTTTAATTGTGCTGCAAAGCTTGTTCTCCGCATTTTTCCAATCGGTGAAAGGGGCTGTGGATGAATTGGTGCGAGGCACCAAGCAATTTGCTCAAGGCAATTTTAAAGACCGGGTCACTGTAAAAACCAAAGATGAAATCCAAGAAATTGGCACCGCCTTTAATGAAATGGCCGAGTCGTTTGGAGGATTAATCCGGGAAATTATCCAGAATACCTCGTCGGTTTCATCGTCGTCAGAACAGCTGGCCAGCACATCGACCCAGCTGAAGCAGACGGCTGAGCAAATGACCAGCTTGTCAGAGTCCGCTTCTGAGGCAACCCACAAACTGGATGACAACATTCAAACGGTTGCTGCCGCGCTTGAGCAGTCTTCTGTGAATGCAAACAATGTATTGGAAGCCACCAAAACCGTTGAACGCAGCAATGAAACCGTTGGACAAGCGGCACATCGGATGTCAGTCAATATTCAGGAAGCTTCTGGTAAAACCCAGGAAATGACCAGCTCTGTTAATTCCGTTGTGGCTTCAATAACACAAATGAGCAATTCAATTACTGAAATTGCAAAAAATACAACCCAAGCTTCTCAAATTACCGATATGGCCAAAAGTACTGCCGAAAACACCCGGACTTCTGTTAACACACTGGGACAATCGGCAGCAGAAATTGGTGTGATTGTGGATGCCATTAAATCTATTGCTTCTCAAACCAAACTGCTGGCACTGAATGCCACCATTGAAGCAGCAAGTGCCGGTGAAGCAGGCAAAGGCTTTGCCGTGGTAGCCAACGAAGTCAAAGAACTGGCCAAAGAATCGGCAGATGCCTCAGAAAATATCAGTGAGCGTATTGAAGAGATGCAGAGCAACACCAAAAAAGCCGTCACTTCCATTGGAGAAATTTATGATGTCATTATGGAAATTAATGACATTGTGGTCAGCATTTCTGCGGCTGTTGAAGAACAATCGGTGACTGCCAATGAAATCAGCACCAACGTGCAAAGTGCAGCTGAAATATCCAATACGGTCTCAAGCTTTATCAGTGAAACAGCCGATGAAACCGTGGATGTGGTCAATAAAATTCAGGAGTCCCTGCGGGAAGTCGGACAAATCACGCTGAATATAGAAGAAATGAATACCGGGTCCAAAGAAATTTCACAAAGCACCTCCAATGCATCTCGCGCTTCTTCAGAGATGGCACAAAGTGTTAGCAAAGTAACCCAGGCCAGTGCAGAAACCGATCAGAATGCAGCCAGTATTAAAAGCTCTGCTGACAATCTGGCGCACCTGTCGCAACGCCTGACATCACTGGTTTCCAAATTTTCAGCATAGCATCAACAACAGACATTCAATCGTTGTTCAGGGGGTTTTGCCTTCTCGCAAAACCCCGCAAAAAAATCTTCTATTTACCAAGTAAAAAGCCGTTTTTCCCTTTAGAAGCTTCAAATGCTTTAATCAAATGCTTTGATCACGGTTTCTTTCGGCTTTCACTGGCCCGTTTAAGTTAAGGCAAATCCTGTGATGTAACGCTGATAATCTGCAGGGTATCGCTATATTGAACGACCCGTTTGTCAGCCACTTGCAATAATTTGCCCAAATCTGGACTGACTTTCACCGTGTTTGGCTCTTCTGTCCAAATGGCAACTTTAGTGCGTCTACTACCAGCATGATGAAAAACAAGCGCCCAGTCTTTCTGATAACCCGGGTCAGACTTAAACCGGCCATCAGGCCTTGTTGTGCAGTGTCCGCTTAAGCAAAGCCTGCCATGGTCGTCAATGTTATCCGTTTGATTCAACCGGCTGCGAACAATACTGTAACCGTATAATGCATGGTTAAAAGCCCCTAATGCTTGCAATGCAGGCTTGGCAGACAAAACCTTCTGGTAATTGGGTCCTGTTGTGTTAAAAAGGCCGTACATCTTGTCCGCCGTTGGATTATTTCTGTTTCGGGCATCCATTAAACTGTACAAACCGCAATGATCCACACCGCCGTAGTAACACATGGCATACAGTCTGGGCAACAGTTTTGCCTGTTCATTGTATGAGTGCCCAAAGGTATCATAGCCAGTTTCGGTAATATACAACTTCTTTTCGGTTAACCGAAGTTTTGGATTCATGGCATTTAGTTTTTTAATGCGTGCTTTGGTGCCAAAAATTCCGTCAATAAAGCCGGTTTCGGGTGTTCTTCTTGCTGGGCTGGGGTTCTTGGCAGGGTAACTGTGAAACGATATCCCGTCCAGCTGGTTTGCCCCACCAGCAGCCAGAAACTGATCCAGCCAGTTGTTAGGCGCCAGTGTTCCTGACACACCAGGGCCAATAAAATGGGGCATAGGCTTTGCAGCAGCCGTATCGTTTTGGGAATGCCAGCCCGCTTTGAATGCGGCGATCATTTCATTTTGGTAGGCAATAAAGTCGGCTATGGTTCCTCCCCAAAAAAACTTGAGGTTTGGTTCATTCCAAGACTCAATATAACTCAGGTTGTAAGGCTTAAAAAATGACCCCACAAACCAAGCATACTGGTTAAAACAGTGCCGGCCAGCAGAAACCAGCCAAGGGGCTTTGGCATCGGTACCACAGGCCTTATTTTGGTTTAGCATTACAAAGCCTATCCCAAGCCCCTTGCTTCTAAATTTCTGAAAGGTCTGCGTGTAGCCGGGCTTGTAGCTTTCCGGGTTGGACGGCGTAAAGCCCAAAGGCCCGTTTCGCTGAATATCATCGCGGGGGGGCACCACCCGCAAAAGCTGAATTCTTGCACCCACAATCTGATTCAGTGCCTTGTCATTTTCTGGCAGTAAGGGATTTTGACGGGTATTGAAATGGAAATGCTCACCCAAGATACTGGGAACCGTGTCTTTTTCAGCCGCAAAACTTGTGAAGGAAAAAGACAACAGCAATAATAAAAAAAATAAGAAGCGTTGTCTCAACGGCCTTCCTCCTTTTGTAGACTTTAAAAAATTGTGCGCTCTTAAAAAACACCAGAGCCAAGGGGTATTTAATTTCTTGCTTTGGTTGCAACCAAAGCAAGGAATTTTACAGGCCTATAAACAGTAAAGCTCAAAAGGCTGTATTCATTGAGCTTATTGAAAACACAACTAAAAAAATACGGCTTACCAGTTCCCAGGATTTACGGCATCAAAAAATCGGTGAGTAAGATAACATTTGGATGCCGCTTTAGCCAGCTTGCCGGAATACTCGCATTGGGCTCTTGGTCTGAAAAAGCCTGCTGAACAATTGCCTTTTTTTTCTCACCTGTAGCAAGCAATACAATTTGCCTGGCAGACAGAATGGTTTGAATGCCCATGGTGATCGCTTGGGTTGGGGTATTGTCGTTCAGTTGGTCCGTTCCAAAATTAGACTGCCGGGTGGTTTCATCCAGTAAAACTGTTCGGGTTAAACTCTCTGGCTGTGTCCCTGGCTCGTTAAATGCAATATGACCATTGATGCCAATGCCCAACACAACCAGATCAAGACCACCAGCGTTCTGTATAGCTTTTTCATAGTCGTCTGGATTGGTTTGATATTGGGCAATTGAATGGAAATGAATGCCCTCAGTCACTGACAACAGCTCTCGGTTTAAATACTCTATGAAGCTTTCAACAACCATTGTGCCACTTGCAGGCCTTACGTACTCATCAAGCTGAAAAAAGGAAACCGCATGCCAGGGTAGTGGCATGTTTTTTTCTTTTTTTTCCTGCATCATGACTCGAATGCTGGCATACATGGGCAAGGGCGTTTTGCCAGTGGGCAATGATATAACCGCTGTCGGGTTTTCTTTAATAAGCGATAAAATAAGATTGGCAGCAAACACCCCAACAGCAGCTTCATTGTGCAGTTGTATTTTCTTCAAAGCAAAACTTTCTTAAATGACTTTTTTTGTATAGAGTACTTTAATTATAAACCTCAAATTTTTTATGCTGGCTAAAATCATTGCTTTACTTAAACAAGTCCCACCGCCACTGCACCATAAGCAATACAAGCCACACGCTCATCAACGCTGGATCGGAATTAAACCAGAATGTCAGGAAACCAAATGAAAAAAAACCATGGGCCAGACATAGACGATAGTGCCGATGCGACAGAAGCGATTGTTCGGCAAGACCCGGTGCGAAAAGAAGAATATGCACGCCAGGGTGAATTCCATCGCAACTTAAACCCCAATTGGAGTTACTATCCAATTTACCTGAACAAGCTTGAGGTGATTGACAATATTCTGAACCAGTACCAGTGTAAAACAGGTAAAATCTTGGATGCAGGCTGCGGCGAAGGGGTACTGGTTGAAAAATATGCCGAACAAGGCTGGACCATTACAGGCGTCGATAAAAATTATGCTTCTGCCTATGTTGCAGAAGGCAGCATTACAGACTTGCCACAAACCGATCAATCCATTGATACTGTGCTGGCCCTTGATGTTCTTGAGCACCTGGAGTACAAAGAGCAGCCACAGGCCATGAAAGAATTGCTTCGGGTTGTCAAGCCAGGTGGTTTGCTGATTTTTTCTTGCCCCAACCTGGCGCATTTTACAAGCCGACTCAAACTGATGTTTCGGGGTAAATTGCTGCGGACTGCGTCCGAGGAGCATCATCCTGGGGACAGGCCCTACAGTGAATACAAAAAACTTTTCCAAGAGGTAGGCTTAACCATTGTGCAGTCTTATGGTATTTTTCCGACAGTCCCGCCAATCTACCGCTTTGTAATGCGGTACCCGTCTAAAAGTGTCCAACTTCTTAAAATGCTGAGGAAATTACCTTTCCCCATTGATTGGCATTTTCAGATTATCTTTGTGTGCAGGACACTTTAACTTGAAAATCAGGCCGTTACCCTTAAAAAATGCTTTTGTTATTGAGCAAACCCGATTTGAAGACAACCGCGGGTTTTTCACTGAAGCCTGGCGCAGTGACTTGGCCCAATCTGCAGGTATGGCAACGGTGTATACCCGAACCAATATCTCCTACAATAAAAAAGCAGCAACCTTGCGCGGGCTTCATATGCAACAGGCACCCCATGGTGAAGAAAAATTGATTCGGTGCATTGCAGGTGAAATCTTTGATGTGCTGGTTGATGTGCGAGCAGACTCAGAAACTTACGGACAGTGGGAAGGGGTTGTATTGTCTGCAGAAGCAGGCAATTCTGTTTATGTTCCTAAAGGCTTTTTGCACGGCTTTTTAACCCTGGTGCCCGAAGCAACGGTATTGTATCAAGTGAGTGGTTCATACCACCCCAATGCTGAAAAAGGCGCCCGTTACGACGATCCTGCCTTTAATATCGCCTGGCCGACTGTGTCCGCTTTAAAGCCTGAATTATCTGAGAGGAAAACTGATCAGGCAGGCATCAGTCAAGAAATTACTGGGCAAACTGTTGAAATCACGTTATCAGAAAAAGATGCGCGTTGGCCCTTGTGGCACTTGTAAAAAATTGCAGTTGATTTTACAGACCTGTTTCTACGTTATCAAATTTTGCGTTATCAAATTTGAAATGCTGATACACAGCATTCAAAACAAATTGCTTCGCACCACGATTTTTCTCCAAAAGCCGCTTTGCCCTGACTGTCATTGGTTGCAGGGCTTTCAAGTTTGCCAACCCCTTGCTTAAAGTTTCTTGCAACATTGCAAAGCCACTGACTTGAATTATGGCATTTTCTTCTAAAATAACCGGCAGTATGCTTGAAAAATTCTGCATATTGGGTCCGACAACAACAGGCACATCAAATGGCATGGGCTCCAGTGGGTTTTGTCCCCCACGGGTTGAAAAGCTACCACCAATCACAGCCAGATGGCTCAGGCTGTAGATGGTAACCAGCTCTCCAATGGTATCGACAACAACAATATCTGCCGTGTTTTTTTTCTGATCGGTCAGTTGACTACGCAGCGTATATGCCAGATTACAGCGTTTTAAAATGGTTTCAATTTGTGGCAGGCGTTCTGGATGACGGGGGGCATAAAGCAAAACCAAGTCTGGATATTGAGTTTTCAGACTTTTATAACAGGCCAAAAAATCGGCATCTTCTCCCTGGTGGGTGCTTGCAATGGTTAGCAGTGTGCTTTGACTAGAAAAGTTAAACCATTCCTCAAGCTGTTTTTTTTTGGCCACATCAACCCTTGTCGCTGTTTCAAATTTCAAATTGCCCATAATGGCCATCTTTTCAGGGGAAGTACCCAGATCTTTAAACCGTTCTGCATCGGCATCAGATTGAACCAGCAAGTTTGTAAACCGGTTGAGACAAGGGCCAATTAACCAGCAGATCTTTTTGTATTTTGAAAACGAGCGTTTAGAAAGACGTCCGTTAATAAGCATAACGGGACAACGCTGTTTTTGAAAATAAGCCATTGCATTCGGCCACAACTCGGTTTCAGCAATTAAAATCATATCAGGCTTTATGCCCCTGTATGCCCGAGATATTGCCCACCGAAAATCAAACGGGAAATAAACACACGCCAGATCAGGAAAAGTTTGTTTGGCCAAGGTCTGCCCTGTTTGGGTGGTTGTAGAGATGACAATACTAAAATGACTGGAGAGGGTATCAATCAGTGCTTTAATGGCATTAAACTCACCCACAGAAACCGCATGAAACCATAAACGCTTTACATTTTCAGCCGTTCTAATTGATGCATTTCCCCCTTGCGGCACCTTTTTTGATGACTCTGATAATAATGGATAATTGCCCAGTTTTTGCCAGAGTCCAGCCCGAAGTTTAGGAACGCGAATCAGGGCAAAAATTGCCAGTGGCCACAAAAAAAAACAAGCACCAGTAAAGTCAGATTGTAAACAGTCAAGGCCAGAGTATCATCCTGAAGGCCAGGTGGGATTGTGGCTTCCTGGTTATCTGAACAAGACACCTGCACAGTTTAATTCTCTTTATAACACGTCAATCACTGAAAAACTTACCCCTAAAACTGCAAAAAACACCTTCTTAAAGGTATGCTTTATTCAATTTGTCTTTCAGGCTATCCACAGCAAACAGTGCAGCCTTATAGTTGGGTTTAATGGCCAATGCCATTTTATAATACCTTAATGCCCCCAAATTATCGCCAGTTTTTTCGCTAACACAGCCCAAGTTAAAGTAAACGTAATGTTTGGCGCGGTACCGCTTTGCTTCAAGTGCATGGTTCAGATAGGGTACGGCTTCTTGATAGTTGCCCTTTGCGATACAATAAGCCCCGATATCGTTGTAAGCATTTCCAAAATCGGGATCTATCACAATTGCTGTCTGACACTCTTTAATGGCAAGCTCAAGATTGCCCATCAAACTGTAGGTCCAGCCTAAAAACGTATGGGCCTCTGCCGTCGAAAATGAGGCAATCGACTGTTTGTATTTTTCAACAGCAATCACATAATTTTTTTTGTATTGTGCTTGATAAGCCTCTTTAAACAATAAAAAAGCGATTCTTTTCTTTTTTTTTAAAAGAGAAGCTTCAAAATCTAAAATACTCGAAGGGGCTTTCATAGATATCTCATTGTTGCTAATGGTCAGAAGAGCGTTATTTAGCTTAGGCTAGTATATTGTTTATTGCTTTTTTTAGCTGATAAGTGGTGGTTAACTGTGTATGACAGATAAAGTTAAAACAAAATAAAAAATTAAATTGATATTTTTAAGAATATCAATGTTTTTACGAAACATCAACTGCTGTTTAAGGCTTTGCTTAAGGCAACTGCGCTTAGTTGGGTCCTTTTTCTGGTGAGTTTTAATAGTTATTGGTTTTTACTGGTTTTTTGGTGTCGAGGAGGGGACTTGAACCCCTACACTTTGCAGTACACGCCCCTCAAGCGTGCGCGTCTACCATTCCGCCACCCCGACATTGAAACTGGGTTGCTATATATTATAAACAGGGAATCGGCTTGTCAAACTATTTAAAAACTACGACGCTGTTTTTAAGCTTTTCTTATACCAGGACAAAGCCATTACTTTGGAATATAATTTTTTAAAACTTTAACAACAATTTTTAAGAAAATTTGATTTTGTAAAAATTTTAATACAATTATAAATTTTTTGAGATGAAAACAGACTATAAGACAGAACATTTAAATACAGCAGAAAACCAAGGCATTTCCCTTAATGCGCCTTCGGTTGCATTCTACACGTTGGGCTGCAAGACCAATCAGTTAGAAACAGCCACATTGGCCAATCAGTTTAAGGCGCTTGGCTGGCAAATTGCTGATTTTAATGACGCCGCAGATTTATTTGTCATAAATACATGTACTGTAACTGAACGAAGTGACCTTGAAGCCCAGCGAATTATTCGACGGGCCAGACTTTCAAACCCCAGTGCTAAAATTGCTGTGACGGGTTGTTATACCCAAATTGCCCCTGAAGCGGTAGCCAAACAAAAGGGGGTTAATTATGTCATTGGTAACAATTTTAAAGACCAATTGGCAACCTGGGTAGATGATGATATTCGCAGTGGCTCACCTCAGTCCCAGTTGGTGCAGGTTTCAGAGATTGACAAAAGCCGAATTATGGTAGGCGCAACTGAAGCCGCCCTTGATAGAACAAGGGCCAGCTTAAAAATTCAAGATGGTTGCGACTACAAATGCACATACTGCATTATCTGGAAAGCACGCGGGAAAAGTCGAAGCCTTCCTGCCTCTGATGTTGAAACACAACTTCAGCGTTTAATTGATGAAGGTTTTAAAGAGGTGGTACTGACAGGAATTAACATTGGCCAGTACCTGGACGAAACAACAACGAAGCATATCGACTTAGCCAAGTTACTGAACCGGCTTGTTGCCCTACCTGGTAATTTTCGATTGCGCCTGTCTTCACTGGATCCAATGGAGGTGGATACACCTTTAATTGAATCCATTGCTGGCTCAGCAGGTAAAATTTGTCCGCATATTCACCTTTCTGCCCAATCTGCAAACGATGTTGTTTTAAAACACATGGCCCGGCGCCACCACGTGCGAGATTTCCAGCGGGTCTGTCATCAAATACAATCCCTTATTCCAGGAGCTTGTGTGGGCTCAGATATTATTGTAGGCTTCCCAGGAGAAACGGACACCTTCTTTCAAGAAACGATTAACGTTATAGAGAATCTGCCCTTGCACTACTGCCACGTGTTCAGTTACTCAAAGCGGCAAGGCACACCAGCAGCAGTAATGACTGGGCAAATTTCAGAATCTGTTAAAAAAAAGCGTGCCAATCAGTTAAGAGCACTGTCTTCTAAAAAAATGCGCCTTTTTATTCAATCTAAAATAGACAGCGCCGCATTTCAGTCTGTCCTTGTTGAGTCTAACGGACAATCTGGGCTGTCTCAGCATTACTTGCGATTTCAGTTTGCCCCGGGGGTTGTTTTTCCTCCCAACAGTTTGCAAACCTGTTTAATTAAAACGCCCCTCACAACAGAAACGCCGCTAAACAATACAGTTCTGGGTGAGACGTTGTCTTTACATGAAGAAGAAATAGCCCTGGAGCAGCCAGCGTTTAATCAAAAATTGCTCAATGAAAAGATAATTGGTCAATAAAAGAAAATCAAAGTTTGTTTTTTTCAACCAAGCTTAATCTTTTTAATTTTTTAATTTTAGCAAGTGGAAAAAATAGCCGTTACAAATGGAATTATTCAGGGTGGCCGTCAAAATGAATCTAACAGTATAATGAGACAAGGCACCTGTAAATCAATTAGGACTTGCAATGACAAAAGACGAACTCAATGCTTTATTAGGCGATGATGACTTAATGGGCAAACTCGATATTAAAACCCTGGTGCTTGACTTGGTCAAAGAGATGCCTGAAGAAGAGATATTGGCTATTTTCTGGAACAAGTTGCCCTTGTTAAATGAAAAAACAGTTCGAGATTATTTTTATATGCGCCGCAGTTAAAATGGAAAGTCCGGCAATTGCCGTTGATATCAACTGGAGCTGGAGTTT
Source organism: Cyanobacteria bacterium P01_H01_bin.74 (assembly GCA_038745945.1). GTDB lineage: Bacteria > Cyanobacteriota > Vampirovibrionia > Vampirovibrionales > Vampirovibrionaceae > JBCDLA01. The sequence continues at coordinate 26,260 of JBCDLA010000006.1, forward strand.
CTGGAATTTTTTTTATTTGGGTATCACAAGTTTCTCGATCCTATACCTGCCCCGAATAACGCTTATTTCCTGTCCAATTGATGAATTCATAATGGTACAAGCAGACCGCAAGGGTTTTTTTGTTGTATTTGGTGCTGTTTTGTTTTTTTGCTGGTAGCCAACTTTTTTCTTACCAATTACACGTGATCTTGTCTTTTTTCCCCACTTGTCAGCTCTAGCACTTTTTTTGAATGATTGCGGTAAAAAATCTTCTCCATCCAAAGGTGACACTGAAGCTAACTCTGGATGACTTTTTAAATTTTCACGCTGACTTCCTTTGACATCGTTAGGTCTTTTTTTTCCAAAAGCCACTGAGTTTGACGAACGCACTGGGGTAAAAATTCGGGTGAAGTACGTGGCTGGTTGAACTTTCATAAAGCACAATTCCTGGCTGTTTGACTGATTGCTTTTTTAGTTACTTCTTTTTTATTTAATGGTTGAGTTCAATACACATCATTGGGTTTAACAGATAATTGGGCTCAATACAGAAGATCCACGCAGATTTTGACAAGAGAAGATAGGCATAATGCGTTGAATATTTAAGAAATTCAAATTGAGAAATTAAAAAAGATGATGTGAGTATTTTTTATTAAGATAATTTCTTCATATTTTAATATAAAGCCAATTGGCCATGCAAAACAATTCTAAATAACAACTAAAAAAACAGTAAGGCGACTGTAAATGTCATTCGGGTTGAAAAACTGTGATTAATGGAACCAATTGTAATGCCTGATTGGCTGGTGGTATAATAAGCAACAATTTTTTAAGTCAATCCGAGAAAGCACGCCCCATGCACGATACTGTTTACTTTAACGGTCACTTTGTTCCCTTGGCTGATGCCAACATCAGCATTAAAAATCACTCCTTTCTCTACGGCACGTCTCTGTTTGAAGGCATCCGGGGCTATTATAATGCTGAGAAAAAATCGATTTCTATCTTTCGCATGAAAGAGCACTACCAGCGGGTCCTGGCCAATAGCAAGATTTTTTTTATGACCCCAGGCGCCACACTGGATGAGCTAATGGACCTCACCACAGAGCTGGTCCGCCGCAATGCCCCGCAGCATGATTTTTATATCCGCTTTACCCTGTATAAGTCGGGTGAAAGCATTGGCCCTTATCTAGAAAAGTTGGACACCGATTTCTGTATTTGGACCAGCCAATTGGGCAATTACGTGGATATTGACAAAGGCCTCCATGTGACCTTGTCTGCCTGGCGACGTTTAAGTGACAATGCCATTCCGCCTTGTGCCAAAGCAGGTGGTGCCTACATGAATACCGCCATTATGATTACTGATGCCAAGAAAAAAGGCTTTGATGAGGTAATTTCCCTGACTGAGTCCGGCCATGTTTCGGAAGGCAGTGCAATGAATGTTTTTCTGGTTCGGGATGGCAAACTGATTACCCCAGCCGTGACAGAAAACATATTGGAGGGCGTCACCCGAAACAGTGTGATTACGCTGGCAGCCAAAGAATTGGGCATTACCGTTGAGGAGCGGATTGTTAGCCGCACAGAATTGTACCGTGCAGAGGAAATCTTCTTTACTGGTACAGCGGCACAAATTGCCCCGGTAACCCAGATTGACTACCGCCCGGTGGGTGACGGGACTGTGGGCAAAATGACCCATGCCATTCAGGCCCTGTATTTTGATGTGGCAAAAAACAATTATCCCAAGTACAAAGACTGGTGTACTGAGGTCTCTGTGGCGGCCAGTGCAGCAAGCCTGTAACCCCTACTTTCCTGGATAGCAATTAAATTAAATAAAAAAAGTCAATGAAAGACTAAACATAACAACACCCGGCATTTTAAAAAGCCGCGGATTTTATAAGACCCCAAATTTATAAAGAGGCATCAAGTCTACTATGGCTGACCCAGAAATAACAACAGCCCGCGTTACCCCAGAAACCGTGAAACACGTGGCAACGCTGGCCCGGCTTTCATTAACGGATGATGAGGTTGTGCAATATACCCAGGACCTTCAAAAAATACTGGCCATGATTGCAGAAATTGATCAACTGGATCTCTCAGAAATCGATGATGATGCAGGATGCATTTCTGGCGTTGACCCTGTTCTCGCAGAAGATAAGGCCTCTTGTAAGATGGAACATCAGGCCGTTGTTGACAATGCCCCCAGTTGGGAAGATCCGTTTTTCCGGGTGCCACAAATTCTGAAAACGTCTGGCAGTTAGTGTGTATTGGCCTTCTGTTAGTCGCTAGTAATACTTGGTATGCGGAAAGTCTTTCATTAAGGCCAGAATCTAAAGAGAGAGTGGTGTTATAGCCAATATAAATCACTGCCAGGCAATAATTTTTGGGCCTTCCGTTTTAATAGAAGAAAGCACTTTTTTAAGTTATGATGGCTTCATTGGATTTTTTTATTCAGGCACAGTCTATCGCCTTTTAGTTCAATTCAATTCAATAAATGCACTCTCACAATAAACCCTCTTTGATTAATATTTAATTCTGTAAAAAACAGTTGAAACGGCATTATGACAGTAACCAAATACATCTTTGTGACCGGTGGCGTTGTCAGTTCATTGGGAAAAGGCATCGTTGCTGCTTCATTGGGCAGACTGCTTCGGGCCAGGGGATACAAGGTCAGCATCCAGAAATTTGACCCCTACATCAATGTCGATCCCGGCACGATGAGCCCGTACCAGCACGGCGAGGTATTTGTGACCAATGACGGCACTGAAACCGATCTGGATCTTGGCCATTATGAGCGGTTTATTGACACAAACCTGACCCGGCTTAACAACGTGACTGCTGGGCGTATTTACCTGGATGTCATTTCAAAAGAACGGCGCGGCGACTATTTGGGGGGAACGGTTCAAATTATTCCGCACATTACCGATGAGATTAAGCACAAAATTAAAGAGGCAACCCATCAGCTTTCACCGGATTTTTTGCTGATTGAAGTGGGCGGTACAGTCGGTGATATTGAAGGCCTGCCATTTTTTGAAGCCATTCGCCAGTTTCGTTATGACGTAGGGTTTAAAAACTCGTGTTTTATTCATGTCACCTTGGTTCCTTTTTTAAAAGCAGCGGGAGAGGTTAAGACAAAACCATCGCAACACAGTGTGAATGCTTTGCGCAGTATCGGGATTCAGCCGGATATCCTGGTTTGCCGAACAGAGCGCCCGCTGGATCGTTCGGAACGGTTCAAACTGGCGCAATTTACTAATGTGGCGCCAGAATGCGTGGTGGAATCAATTGATATGCCGGTTTTATATGAGGTTCCGCTGGTCCTTGAAAAAGAAGGCCTGGCAGAACGTGTTCTCGACAAACTGCATTTGCCGCAAGCAGAACCCAATTTAACCCGTTGGACGCAAATGGTCCATTGCATTAAATCCACGTCTCAAACCATTAAAGTGGCATTGGCAGGCAAGTATACGGGCTTAACGGATGCCTATCTTTCAGTGATTGAAGCCTTGAAGCATGCCGGAGTCCATCATGGAGCAACGGTTGATGTCCGGTGGATAAACTGCGAAGATTGTGATTCGCTTGAAAGCACCCATGCTTTGCTTCAGGGGGTTGATGCGGTTGTTGTACCTGGCGGATTTGGTAACCGGGGCATTGCGGGTAAGATTTGGGTGATTCAGTATGCCCGTGAGAATAAACTGCCACTGTTGGGCTTGTGTGTTGGCATGCAGCTGGTTGTTGTAGAGTATGCCCGTCATGTTGCTGGGCTAACACGTGCCAACAGTGCTGAATTTGATGAAGATACCACACAGCCTGTTGTGGCGCTGATGAAAGATCAAGTTGAGCTGGCTGACAAAGGGGGCACCATGCGGCTGGGGCAATACCCGTGTCATTTGGTTAAGGGTACTCTGGCTGCAGCGGCTTATGAAGCAGAGGTGGTCATGGAACGGCACCGGCACCGTTATGAAATTAACCCGAAATATATTGATGCGCTGGATGATGGGTCCCTTATTTTTTCGGGAACTTCCCCTGATCGCAAGCTGATGGAAATTGTAGAGCTTAGCCAGAAGATTCATCCCTGGTTTGTGGCATGCCAGTTCCACCCAGAATTTAAATCCCGCCCGGACAAGCCACATCCGCTGTTTTTAGGGCTCATTGGTGCTGCATGTACTGAAAAAAAAGCCCCTCAAAAAAGTAACCAGCTGGTTTCATCACTTTTAAATACCGAGCAATCAACTTTAATAAATGATTAAATAGCGCAAAAAACCCGGGCCAGGACTTATCAATAAGAGATGCATCTGCTCGTCCTAATGTTAGTTAACTGCATTTCATTAGCCCTTTGCTTTGCATACAATAATGGCACTATTCCATAATATTCATCGGTTTAAGGTCAGACATCTGGCTAAAAGACAGGGTAAGTAAAGTAGAAAAGAGATTAATTAAATGGAGATTAAATAAATGCCAATTGTTTTATTAAAGGCCGTTTTAGGTAAGATGAAAAATGCTCTACAAACTTTTTGAATTTACCGCCATTAAAACTGAACGCTCCTAATTATGATGCAAACACGCCTGAAAATTGTTTTGGCTTTTTTACCACTTGTGCTTATTTTTTTGGTACTTTTCTTTCTGGTCCCTGATATCCAGAACCCCGGTGAAGACTGGGATACCTGCACAATTGTTGCAACAGGGCCCAAAGCCACACCGTACCGAAAAAACAGCACTGTTATTTATCAACACAGCAAAGACAGTATCCACGATGTTGCACTGCAGTGCAGAACATTGGGCAGTTTGGTTTTTAATGATTTACAGCGGCATTTAACCCCTGTTGAAAAAGGACAATCTGTTTCGCTTCGTGTTTTAACTTATAAGTATCTGCCCAAACGCTGGACGGTTAATGTCACCACAAACACTGAGAAAAACAGCCAGACATCTGGATAAAAAAGCCGGTCCCAGTTTATAAGCGGGTTTCAAATGTTGTTAAAAATACGCTATACTATACTATAAGTGCCTCGAAATCACTTTTTATGAATATAATTTGCGTGTTTAATTTTTGTTCTTATAATTCTTGATTCGTTTTCAGGAGCGGTCTTTTAACCGATGCAAGCTTGCCCACAATGCCAGCACCACAATTCAACCGAGAGTATATTTTGCAGCAGATGTGGTTATAAATTAAACAACAAGTGCCCAGACTGCGGTTTTGAAAATCATATTCGGCAAAATTTTTGTGGCAACTGCGGCAAACATCTGCGCACAGAAATGCCGCCAGCAAGCCCCAAATTTAAATCCCCGCCCCCTCCTGTTCAGTACAGCACCCCAGAAAATACCTATTCTGGCCAGCAAGCTGTCACAGCCAGAGACCCTCAGGTCTCAGTACCGGGACAACAATTAAATGAAGAAAGCCCGCAACCTGAGCCAACCCTCTCCCAGACAGGTATTTTTGAGACCCAGGCCAAAAGTGCACACCCTCTTGATGAGAGGCCTCTAAGTCAAAACATCGTCAGTGAGAGAGAATTGACAAAAAATTTGCCTGTTTTGATAGCAGGTGCCATTGAAATTGCCAATTGGGATGAACTGGTCCTTGATGCCAAAAATGCCAAATCAGTGGAAACCATCTCCTCAACTGAAACAGCTATTTTACAAGCCGTCAAAGTTCTACTTCAACAAAAACTGGCTGCCAACCGTTCACGCCATGGTTCTGATATTAAAATTATGCAATTTGCCAAAACCCCACACCGTTGGCAAATCCAGATAAAAACAGTACCGAGTCTTTTACATGGGGTGCAAGCAGGCATCGATTTTATATTGGAAATTATTGGCAATCCTTTGGGTGTTGATGGCCATCAATTGGCAATTAAAGCGGGCCTTGATCTGCTTATGCCTGATGACGTGCTGCTATCGGCTGCCGTGCTTGAGTGCAGTGTTGCGCTGCCACAAACATTAACCTTAAGTGGCCGCGCTTTTCAAATTGTGCAGTATGGCTACAATGCAGAGCCCATAGGGCCTTTCACAATCGGTCAGAAACAAAAAATTTTTTATCGCCTTAAACCCCCTTTGGTTATGCCAGAGCCAGAACACAGCGAATCTGATCCTCATGAAATCTGTGAGGCAAGACAAGCAGAAACTGTTACCGTCTCTCACTTGCCCGATGCATTCTCTGAGACAGAAAACACCAATCCGCTGATTGAAGACACAACGGAAAACACATTGGATCAAGACAGCCTTCGGGTGCTACAAGAGGTAACCCAACCTCTTGAAACACTACCTCCGCAGCAACCTGTTGACAACAACTCCCTTGACTCGCTGCCAGCTGATGTGCAGCAACAAAAACAGACCCTTGTACAGACTTTTGTTGAAAAAGACAGCAAGCACATTTCTGTTCCCCCTGAAATGAGCGAAATGAATCAGGAATTGAATCAGGAAGTAAGTCAGATGGAGGAAACCCTCAGCCCTAAAACCAAGATCCATAACAGTTTACAAAAAAACAGCTCAACCTCAGAAATAACCGCTGATCCAAATTCTGAAGCATTAAGCCAAGATCTGGATCAGGACCAAAGTCCGCATAGCCCTCAAGCGCAAGCAGCGTACTTGCAACCTGTGGATTTACAGACAGAAGATGCAAGTGAAGAAGCTCCAAAAAATATGGAAACAACGGATTCAAACTCCGGAAAGGCCTCTTTGGTGCAGCAGCCAGTCAGTCAAACTGTACCTCCAAAGCCTGAAGCTGGCACCCGAGTAAAGCCAGCCGACTTATCTTTTCTGGATTACCGGCCTCCTGAACTTTTTGAGAACAGCAATACCAGGCCCGCAAACCTGAGTTATCAAGAAACAGTCAACAGTTTAAGTCTGACTTTTCAGGATTTTTTAACAACCGCTGAAACAGCCTTATCAGACGGTGGCACAGTGACGGGAAAACTGATTTTTTTATTGGGCGAGCCTGGGATAGGGAAATCCAGTATTATTCAGATTGCACGATCAGCTGTTGATGCTGAAAATGCCCGGGCGAGCTGGATTGGTGGTCATGCCTATCAAGCATACCAGCATCTTCCAATGCAGCTTTGGCTTGATTTAATCCAGAACCTGATTAATCTTTCATTTGAAGGGCAAATCCGATCGGATGTCGAGCAAAATATACAACGCCTGCTGAATCATGTATATAATGAAGCCCCATCAGAAAGTATTGAAGGCTTTATTAAAAATTTCTTGATGGTAACACCTCTGTCTCCACTGGCAGATGGAGAAAAGCCTGATTTGGATCAGGCCGCCGGGTTTTTCTTTCACTTTCTGACGCAAGTGGCCACTAAAAAGCCCGTTGTCATTATTCTGGAAGACTTGATGCATGCCGATCGGGCATCACTGAAACTGTTGAGCACGTTGCTTAATGAAAAAATTCTGGAAAAGCCCATTACAATTATTGCAACAGCACCCCCAGATTTTCAGCCCAAAGCGGACTTGCAGGAAGCCATTCAGCAAAATCAATTAATAGAGCTTGTGATTTCAAAATTATCTGATGTAGATACTGAAAAATTTCTGGATGAAGGCCCGTTTGGTGGTAAATTTGGCGATTTACCCAGACCCGTTGCCGAAAAAATTGTTGATAGTGCAGGTGGCAATACATTTTTACTGGAAGAGGTTGTCCGTTATTTACACCTGAATGACATTTTGGCTGTTGATCAAGAAACAGGCAAGTTTATCCCTGGAGAGACAGACAATTTTTCAGATTTAGACATTTCCCATGAAGTAAAAACGCTGATTAAAAGCCGTTTCCTGGGTCTCAACAAAGAAACGCTGCATATTCTGCAGCTGGCATGTGTTATCGGTGAACGGTTTTCATTGCCATTGTTATTCACATTGTCTCAGTTAGAACAAGAACACTTTAATAGCACCGTTACGGTATTGTTTAACCAGGGGTTTTTCTTACCGGATGGCACCCATACAGGGCGCTTTCGGCATACCCTAATTTGGCAAAGCGTTTATCAGAATATTGAGCCCCCTCAGCGTGAAAACCTTCACCAATTGGTTGGAAAAACCCTTGAAAACTCTTTTGAGGAAGGGTTTACGGTCAACCCAATGATCATTGCCTATCACGCTGACTGTGCCAAACAATTTGAACAGGCCCTAGAGTTCTGGAATCTTGGTGGTGTCTTTGCCCAACGAATCGGGGCGATTCAATCAATGACATCCGTTATGCTCTACGGACTTAATGCGTTTTACTCCCATCAAGCCCTAAGCAAGGGGTCTGACTTGCAATCAGTGACTGTGCTTGCACAAAACCCTGTGGCCTTAAAAACTGTTGAAACCATTGCCCTGTTTAACCAGACACAAAACCCAGATTTATCGATTACAATGCTGCAATGGCTTTTAACAGTCCGTGAAAAAAATACTGACCCTTTGGCCAAAATTGAAATCACAGGCTTCCTCGCCAATGCTTATGAAGCGAAAGGCAATATTAGTGAGGCCCTTGAAGTCTTAGAAAAAACCCAAACACTGATTGAAGCAGATGAGCACCCCCATGCCTTTTTGACCATTGGGATGAATCGCGTAGAATATACCATTACCTTGGGCAAAAACCAAACGGCCCAGGAATTGCTTGAAAATGAAATTAAGCCCGTCTTGTTTGCGCAACCGGATTATCAAGTGCCAGGAACTGCTTTCAATGATTTCTTCTTGCAGTGGCATTATTGTAAAGCCCAATTGGCCCAACAGAATCTGGGCAAAGCGGATGTTATGCTGGCAAGCGAAGCGGTTGATCTTATTGAGAAAAACCCCGGGCAAAGCATCAATTCGGCTATTTCCACGATGTTGTGGTTGGTCCATTCGTTTGGGTTATTGCGGCAAGGGCGGTATGAGGAATGCAACAAGCAAGCTGATATGCTTCTGGAAACCATTGAGTCCATGGAAAGTGCTGACTGGTTTTTAGCGCAATGGGGGCTGATGGCCATTCAATACCATTGTGAATTTGAAGAATGGCAAAATGCTTCTCAGCTCATTCTTACGGTTCTGTCTAAATCAGATGCATGTAAAGACCATTACACCAACATTCTGGCACAAGCCTATGCAGGGCATATTGCCTCGAAACTGGGGAAGCAACAAGAGGCCCAGCAACTCTTGGAAAAAGCCATTGAGCGCAGTGCAGAACACAAATTTGCCAATACCGCTTTATTTGCTTGGCGTATGCTTGCCCTTTTTGATTTAAATCAAAAAAATTACGATCTGGCCTACGATCTGGTCTGCAAAGCCCTTGATGTTGCAGAAAAACCCACCATAAATAACGACTATGAGCAGATTAAACTGACACTAATTGCTGCCAGAGCCTTACTGGCGATGGCACCAGGAAACAAAATCTACATTAAACAAGCCGGGAAATTATTAGAAAAACTCTGGCCCCGTGTCAACAGCAGTACCCTGAAACCACTGATTGCTGAAACAGCCACAGAAATTGGTGGGTTATACAAAACAATGGCCCAAGAAGTATCCTCATCAGCTGAGGCCCAGGAAAAGCAGCAAAGTAAAAGTATTGATTTTTATCTGCAAGCCAAGCGCCTGTGGCTGGATATGGGCAATTCTGCAAGGGCACAAGCCGTTGATGCCCTGATGCCCGCATAAGATCTCTCAGAAATCAGAAAATCAGAAAATCAGAAAAAGTGAACAAAAATTGGGAATTGCCTTTAATCAGATGATTTGAAACCCCAAAAATCAGGCCATTTCCTGTAAAACAAAATGCGTTCAATAAGAATGAGTTACTCCAATCCAACAAACGCTTCATAACGCTTTATGCTTTTCATAACTGTTTATGGGTATAGCACTTTAAAAAAGCATGATCAAAAAAGCCAGAGTATTTTGTAAACGCTACCTGTGGCGACGTTTCTTATGCTTTTTGCGTTTTTTATGAATTTTATCGTCCGTTACCATTGCCTCTGTAATGGCAATTCGGGCCAGTGGCTCGTGGGTGTATTGCTTGTAGAAAATCAGCATATGCTCGTTACGGGTATTGTCAACATTGAAGGTCAGGTTGTTGTTGGCACGCGAATTTGGCGTAATACGGCTAAACCACATGCCAGTATCCCCAAACGGTGACGGGTAAAAAATATTGCCAAACTCGTCTTCCAAGGCAATTTCAAATGTTGAAAACGTATTTTCCGTCCGGTTATTAATATCCAGCGTCAGCGTCATTTCATTGGGCTCACCAAACGGATCTTTATCGATTTTTAAGCCAATCACTTTAACATCTAACCCAGCCAGCAGTTTATTTTTGGCTGATGGATCAGGCATATTAACGGTCGGCAATTTTAAATCATCGGTAATTTTCACACGAATTTCAGCACCCGGCTGAATCATGGCGTGCTTACCTTTGGTTAACATGGCGCTGGTTAGCCCTGCAACACCACCCAGTGCAGCACCTCCTGCCAGAATATATCCTTCAGAAGCAGCAACCGCTGCAAGCCCCCCAAATTTCAAGGCCATGACGGCACCCGCAATGCCCCCACCTACGGTATAACCAGCTGCCCGGCCCACCATTTTAGCAGCCCCTTTCAGCTTGCCCTCTTTGGTGGTGTGATTGCCGTCAATGGATATTTCTCGTCCATCGGGGGTAATCATATAATCAAAACGGGTTTTTATGTAACCGTTTCGCCCGCCACGCTTGGGATCGGTCATACGTTCAACCAGGCCGTGAATAATGGTGCCTCGCGGAATGACCACTTTGCCATCCACCAGGTAGTCATCGCTGACCTTGCCGTAAAATTCATCCCCTGTCTCATTAACGCCAGCGGCGATGGCAGTGGATATAACCATATCTAGTGTTGTGCCTGGCTCAACCACTTTAATGTCATCGGGGTTAACGGTAGGCAGATTGCTGTGCTTCTTGGTTTTAATAACACTGCCTTTGAGAACTGCGGCAGGGGCCTCAGTCGTTTTTCCTGAACTGTCTGTAGCATTAAGCCTGGAGGGACTTTGTGCATATGCCAGTGGCATTAAAGCCCTATGGGCTGGAATCAAACTGGAATGAATCAGGGAGGCCAACAAAAACATCAGCATTGTCTTTGTTAACAATCCTTTAGTCTGTTGTTGCATCCGGCTGCGCATTCTTTTTTGCGTATGGGCTAACTGAAGTGAAAGCAAATGCAAGGTATCTCCGGCAGGTGAGTTGGGCGGTTCGCAGTGCACTGAATGGGAAAGTTAATCTGGCTTTATCATTGTTTTATTTTTATTTGTTTTATTTGTTTTATTTTTTTTTGCCTTTTTTTATTATTTTACTGCATTTTACACCTTGATGACGCAAAATAGCATCCTGTGTTCAACGGGATTTCAGAATGGCGAGTTACAACCGTCTGTATGTATTGAACTTGGCTGTATTTTAAATATTGGGAGAAAAAAAGGTCTTCTCTAAGACACAAGCCTCAAGTCATGCGACTCAAGGCTTGCATTGTCTATCATCAAATAGGGCGTTAAAATCGATTAGGCCATCACAGGGACCACGGGCTGTCCACCAGGATAAGCCATCCCAGAGACCATGCCAGGTGTCTGTGCACCATAAGGATTAGTCATCCCGCCGGGTATTCCACCGGCTTGCATCGCAGGAGGCACGCCAGGATATTGCTGTTGTTGGGCAAATGGATTTGTAGCGGCTATCCCTACTGGCGGTGCATAAGGCTGAGGAGGAAACCCAAATGGATTAACTCCATTTTGTGGACTTGGTTGTGGGGCAAAAGCATCCGCTGATAATTGCCCCGGAAGTTGAGAGCCTGGCAATCCAGGAACCATTGCAGGAAGACCCATTAGTTGCTGTCCTGGCATTCCTGGTGGTAGTTGTTGCTGAAAACCAGCTGCTTGTTGCCCATAGGGAGAACCTGCTTGTGAACCATAAGGGGGCATAACTGTTGCCATAAAGAAACTCCTGAATGCTAATATTAACTGATACTTAAAATAATAATGAGTTGATGCCAAACTTTTAAGTTGATGATAAACAAAAGTTAAAAATAAATTTTAATAATTATTGTTCTGCTTCTTAAAAGCACCTAAAGCCAATCAATTGCGCAGAGTTAACAAAATGTTAAGCTCTAAGCAGAATTTTTGTTTTACAATACGATATAATAATTGAGTATTTTTGGATGTAACCTATTATTCTGCTGATCAAAAGAAAGCGTTGTCGCTGGCCTATGCTTAAAAAACCTGAAAACAACCCGGAAAAACTAATGATTTTTCTATTTCCACTGATTACACTCAGTTTGTTTACTGTGGGAGCAGTTTTATTTTGGTTGCTACCTGGTGGTGGTTTGGCAAGCTTCATTGCATCCTTTTAATCTTATTTTGGGTGTTGCACCTTGGCGTAGATACTATTGCCAATTAGACGTCGAATAGAATGTTAATCTTACTTCCCCTCTAAGAAGCGCTCTAAAAAATAAGCATAGCGCTAAAAAAGCCAAAAAGTTTTTTTCAAACCTATTTAATCTTACCGTATGCTACGGTCTAATTTTTTCGCCCGTCAAAGTTTCTGCTCTTGTTTTTCTTAAACTTTTTGCTCTTTTTATTGCTTTTTTTACTGGGTGCCTGTGATGAATTCAGGGTTTATACTAACTAAGGGAAAGAAATTATTCAGCCTTTATATCGACAACTTTACTACCTGGTTGAACCATTGCCCCTTTTTTTTCAGTTTTTTTATCCTCACTGTAATTTACCCAGACAGTCTGAATAAACATCAGTGCCGTTGTCACCACCAAATAAATCATTGCCCCTGAAGGAATGGGAAAGAAAAACAACATCACCACAAACATCAGCGGCATAAACTTCATTGCAGAAGCCTGCGCCGCTGCAGCTGGATCATCTTTGGTTTTGTTGTCTTTGGCCTGGGTTTTTCCAGTCATCACCTGTTGATAAGCAAGAGTCAAAATCCCGTAAATAATAATTAAATACAGGACATCCAAATTCCAGGTTGACTGGCCCTGAACTGTCTCCACAGTTTGTGTCAATGCCCCGTTATTGTTGGTAAATTTAACCGATTCTAGCTCGCGGCTTTTGTTGTTAATAACCAGCAATTCCGCAGCATCTATCAGCGATTTATAATCATCACTCAGGCCAATGGCTTTTAAGTCAAGCACCATGGTTACTGGGGTTCCTGGCAAAATGGGCCTGGGTGTAATAGTTATGGCTTTGTTGCTGTCAGAAACAACCTGTTCATTAACATTGCCGTTGACCAAGGTCAGGGTCACGGTCTTTCCGGCTGCAAACTGATCATCTTTTAGCACATTAAATTTTCCATCCAGCGATTCACCCGCATGGCCTTGCAGCGTGTGGGAGAGATTGTTTAAAAACAAAAATTTCTCGTGCACCGTATTCACCAGAAACTCAGGACTACTTAGTGCACCGTACAAGCCAATGAAAATAGGCAATTGAATGAGCATGGGCAAGCAACCGCCCAACGGGTTGAATGAGTTTTCAGAGTAAAACTTCATCATGGCAGCCTGCATCTCTTGCGGCTTGTCTTTATATTTGGCCTGAATGGCTTTGAGCTTGGGTTGTAGCTCTTGCATTTTCTTCATCGACCGCGTCTGTGAAGAGTTGAGCGGCCAGGTAACAATCCGGATGGCAAGCGTCAATAAAACAATGGACAACCCGTAGTTGCCCACCAAGCTGTGAATGGAATTGAGTAAAAACAGCATTGCCTGATTAATAATGTCCACGGGGGATCTCCTGAAAATTTAGTGGTTGCCGTAAAAGCTGGTTTTAACAAATAAATTTTAATGAAAGAAAAGAACTGACTGATATTGGATTAGCAATTCATTGTGTTGTATTTGGGGTGTTGCATTTGGGGATTCAATTAAGCTATCAAGAAAACAAGCCAAATGACACGGCTGCATTACTTTTTTCCGGGGCTTGGGGGAACCAAATCAATCCCCCCGCTGTGGAACGGATGACACCGGAGCAACCGCTTTACTGTTAAAGCTAACCCGTTAAAGCTACCATAAGCCTGAATAGCTTGGGTTGCGTATGCTGAACAACTGGGATAAAACCGGCAAGACGGCATAAAAAAAAGGAGCCGTATTGGTTTAATGAGCTGGTATAAGTGAATAAACTGCAGTAATAGTTTTTTCATTGCGCTACCGGGACCTGGTCTACTGGGGCCTGCTGGCAATTTGATTACACCGATTTACCAAATGATTTAACTCCTTTGCTGTACTTTCCAATATGGGTTCTTTTGCGATAATAACAACACCACTAAAGCGTGAAAGAAAATTATTCTGGTTGACCAGGTTGTTTCTGACAATCGATCTCAGCAAACGTTTGATGTAGTTACGTTTCACAGCCTTACGGTGGACTTTTTTGCTAACAATAAAACCAATACGAACAACCAGCTGTTTTGTTTTCGACACTTTTTTTTCTTGTTCAAAATTGTATGAAGTTTTATTGACTGCTTGGACTGGCATCGCCAGAACAAGAAACTGCTTGCAACTAAAAATCGGCTTTGTACTAAGAACACGTTTAAAAAAACGGCGCGCTTTCAGCCGATTTTCTTGGGGCAGCATTTAAATAGAAATTTTGTGGCGTCCTTTTGAACGCCGACGGTTCAATACTTTTCTGCCACCAGGGGTTGACATTCTTGCACGGAAACCGCTGACACGCTGGCGTTTTCTGCGGGTTCCTTCCAGTGTCCGTTTCATGAGGGTGTTTTCTCCAGGGTTTATGTAGTAACTGCGCGCAAGAACTCAAAAACATTGTTGTGTTTTACTGTTAAGCTGTCAAAAAATAACAACAGTAGGCAACAAGGCTGAGAAAGTTTTGTTTTGCCGTATGCAACACAGTTTCTTTTACGCAAGCTCTTTTTCACAAAAAGCTACTATACTGCAAAAAATCTTTATGTAAAAGCTTTGATACGGACCATAAAGTTGATTGGGAAATATGCTACGCTAGACTAATGTTCAGCTTTTGAAATGAATCAGTGAGACAAGAAATTGAACCCTGTCAAGCAATAAGAAAATAACGCAAAGTAATTTGAATAAGTTTAAAAAGAAATTTAAAGAGAGCAAGCTTACATCCGAAGAATTCAGGCTTCAAGCAGTAATTATTTAAGATAATAAGTCCTCCCCAAAAAAATTAACAGACAATTACTTAGCGACCAAAACGTTAACCACAACAAAAAATATTTTTAGCTTTTTTAAATCCAATTTTCCAATGCATTTTTAATCCAATCTTAGGGCAGTAGTACCAATGAATGCCGTCGTTTCTGAAACCCTGTCATCTTGTATACCCGAAAAACAAGCAGTCCTGTGGCAGGCCGTACAAGATGAATTGAAAACCTGTATGCCCTTACCAGGCTTTGAAACTTGGATAAGTCCGCTTGTATTGTCTGAAATTTCTAATGGCACAGTTTACCTGCAGACAGACAGTGAATTTAACAGAGATCTTATTTTAAAACGCTATCGCTCGTTAATAGAGGACGCCTTTAAAAACCATTTAAACCAGCCGGTTGCCCTTCAAATTTCAGTCGAGGCAGGCCCCTCTGAAGAAACAACGCTAGAAGCCCATTTAAACGATGCTCTGTATAGCGAACCACTGCCCAACCGCCCCTGGACCCCACGAGTAACCAAAAGCAATTTAAACCCAAAGCACACATTTGAAGCCTTTGTTGTGGGGCAGCATAACAAATTTTGCCATGCAGCAGCCTTAGCCATTGCAGAAACACCGGGCGAAAATTACAATCCATTTTTTATTTATGGCGGTGTTGGGCTTGGTAAAACCCACTTAATGCAGGCGATTGGCCATTATGTTCTGAAACATACCCCTGATTTAACGGTGCGATACGTTACTGCCGAAGAATTTACCAATGATATGATTGCCGCACTTGGGCGGAAAGATATGAAAGGCTTTCAGAGCCGCTACAGAAAAAATGATGTTCTTGTTATTGATGATGTGCAGTTTCTTGAAGGTAAAACCCGCACCCAGGAAGAGGTGTTTCACACCTTTAACGCCTTGTATTCAGCCGGCAAGCAAATTATCTTGTCCAGTGATCGCTCGCCCAGCCTGCTTTCCAGACTTGAAGATCGCTTGAGAAGCAGGTTTTCTGGGGGGCTCATTGCTGATATTCAGTCACCGGATCTGGAAACACGAGTAGCCATTCTCAGGCAAAAAGCTGAGCGGGAAGCGCTGCAAGTCTCAGATGAGATTTGCACCCAGATCGCAGAACTTTACCCCAGCAATATCCGTGAGCTGGAAGGAGCGCTCAATAAGGTTGCAGCGTATGCAATGCTAACCAAAACACCAGTCACTCCAATAATGGCCCAAACGATTTTAGGCACCCCTGTTGATAAAGCAAGAATCTCACTTGAAGACATATTGGATACGGTTGCTGGGTATTACCGACTTCAGGCCCTTGATTTGAAAAGCCCTTCCCGAGCAAAAGATCTCTCTCATGCCAGGCAGGTGGCCATCTACATTGTAAGAGAGCTGACTGAAACCAGTTTCCCCAAGATCGGTCAATTGCTTGGCAATAGAAAACACACAACCATTTTATACGCGTATGAAAAAATTAAAGAAGAGATTGAAAGCCGTCCTGCGCTAAAGCAGCAAGTTACTGAGATCAAGGCAAGACTTCATTAGAACTTACTTTGTTATTTTCACCTCAAAGCCTTTTTTAATTTAAATAAGCAATAATAAACTAACACAAAAAGCATCAGCTTTGTTTTTATGCAGTTATAAGTAGTTGGGTAAATATGAATAGGGTATTTGTAAAAAAGTAACTTTTAAATGACGGAATAGTAGCCGTTATTGAAGTTAACCTTTGCAAATTATATTGGGAAATATAGTAGTTAGTAGGGTGAAAAATCTAATTGCAATTATTAGCAATCATTGATTCGTATTGCTGATTAGATTTATAGGGGATTATTTAGTATGAGTAGAAGAGAATACTTTCAAGATCAGCAGTCTGTTTTTCAGGATGAAATGTATATTATCGTGCGTGATGATAGAACGCAATTTCGACCTGATACTGAGCCTGCGCTTGATACTGAAATTTATATAGCAACACAGGCTAATACAGATAAAGGCGGAGTAAATGCCTTTGGCAATTATGTTGCATCAACACCAAATCCACATATAAACTCCATATATCAGAATGCAGCAGACATGGGAGATCTGTTAACTGCTGAAGCGTATCTAAAATCAACAGAGCCAGCTTATGATGAAAATGGAAATTATCAACACTGGGTAACGAGAAGTTATGTAGAAAACTTTTTTGGAGGAGGACCTATCTTAGAAACACAACCTACTGGTAATGGCTACACAGATGTTGTTATTAATAATGGTGGACCAGGAAATCTTGGACTTTCAGCTGGAAGAAATGGTCTTAGCATGAGGACAAACAATGGTGCTCCATCAGCTTCACCATTGAATGCTTTCTCAGCTTATGACAACAACGCTGTCAATGATATCTATTCTTTTAATAATATTAGTTCAGGTTCAGGATTAAGCCTGAGCTTGCCAACAGGGGGTGACCTAACGAGTAACGCCATCAACGGCTACTTTAGTCTCGGCTCAACGGATAGTTCTACAAACGGAATCTATGCAAATGGTATTGGGTTGAATAATGGAAATAATTTGGGTGGATGGTCTACACCTTTTGAGGTATACAACACTAATGCAAAAACAGGCAATGATAATTGGGATGAATTAGATAATACGCCACCAGGTGGATTATATTCCTCTTCGTATGGGACAAATCAATACCGTAAGTCTCTGTTTAATTAGTAAAATAAATGTGCCAAAATATTATTCAAATTATAAAAATAAAAAATTAAAAAACTCAGACAAAAAGTGGCTTTACAGAGAGTTTTCTTTGACTGCCAGTGTTGTCTGAGTTTTATTTTTGAAAAGAAAAATCAGTTCCCCAAGTTAACTCAGATCACCGGATTCACAAAGTATGGAACTTTACTGAGTAAAAAACATCTTGTTTTTCATCAGAAGCATGAACAAACGACAGTAATTTTATGCCTTTTATCAGCGCAAGACAAAAGACAATGCCAATTTTGACTAATTAGACTCATGGGGGATGTTGAACCCATCGCATGTTTCATACCATTCCATTTTGAATTTAAATACGGTTTAACTTTACTGTAATTATTAGGTACAATACTGAAAATTAAGTTATCATTTAGTTTTTGCAGTATCGTTTCATTCCATCAATTTTTTTTAATTTTATTTATCAACAATTAGGATAGACATTATGAGACAGACAAAAAAACAATGGCTTTCACTGGCACTGGCCATCAGTGTATCGGCTGGCCTTTTTGCACTTCCTTCCCCAGAAGCAGCAGCACGCTCGTATTCAGGCAGTGCCAAATACTCACGCCAAATTGACTTAAAACACCAGGGCTTGCAGACTGGCAAATTCAAATCTGCGGAACGCTACTACACCAACCTTCTCAATCGTAACCCTGGAAACACCAAAGTCAGAAGTTCACTGGCATTTGCACAAGCGTCTTTATACAAACTGGGTGCCGCAGAAAAAAATGCAGATATGGTTTTGGCTAAAGACCCCAACAACGCAATGGCACATATGGTTATGGGCATTGTCTACCGCAACAGAACTGCATCCCATGACATGACGTACAAAAACAATCGCATGAATTTATTTCAGCAGTCGGTCCAAGCCTTGCAACGTGCTGCAAACCTAGATCCCAACTCGCCAGAAGTCTTAAACGAATTGGGAACAACATATCGCTTTATGGGCAGAGACAATGAAGCCTTACAAGCCTTTGAGCAAGCTTTAAAGCTTGACCCGAATATGGCAGATGCCACAATGAACGCGGGCGTCATTTACCTGAAAAATGGCGATGTTGCCTCAGCGCGCGGTAAATTCCAGGATGCCATTCGTCTTAACAGCAAAAATTATAAAGCCCATTACTGGGCAGGATCCGCCCACCTTGCGGCAGGTGATCCTCACAGCGCCCTTGAGTCTCTAAATACAGCCCTTTCATTGGACAAAGGCAATGCCTCTGTTATGGCCAAAATGGGTGAAGCCTATCAGGCACAAGGCAACAATGCTGCTGCCATTGCCAGCTACCGAAAAGCCATTCATGAAAATCCATCGTACATGCCAGCTTACATGGGCATTTCAAATATTTTTGACAAGCGCGGTGACGGTGAAATGGCCATGGCCGAGCTTCGGAGTGCCCTCAATGTCAACCCGAAATACAATGATGCCCGCAACCGCTTAGGCCGTTTGGCTTTGTCTGTGGACAAGCCCGATCAGGCTTTAGAATATTACCGGGCTGCATTAAAAGTAAATCCGCAAGATCCGGATGCCATTAACGGCATTTCTCACGCACTCACTGTTATAGCCCAGCGTCAAGCAGCCTGGAGCCAAACAGTTGGTGCAGACAGCGATCTCATTAATGCCGAGCAATCCATTCAAGAAGCGTTGAGAATGAATCCCAACGATATGCGGCTGCACCTGGCGCACTTGCGGATTAGCCGTTTGTCAGGCAAGTCCAGAATTTCAAATGCCGAACTTGAGCGTTTGGTGGCCGTGCCCCCGCAAAATGACATTGAAAGCATGATCCAAGGGGAAGCCTATATGGCAATGGGTAAATACGCCCAGGCCGATGATATTTTCAGCAACTTGGTTCAAAAAAATGCGGCCCAGCCAGACAACCTGTTAATTTTGGGTGATACTTTAAAAATTAACGGCAACTTGTCAGGTGCTGAGCAAGCTTACAATGCGGTCCTGGTGTCTGATCCCGGTAATTTAAAAGCAACCCGCGGCATTGAGCGCATAGAATACGCCCAAAAAGAGTCTGAGCGTGTATCACGGCGTGCTGATGCCTTAGACAGCTTCTTGCTGGGTGGGCCGGGCAAAGAAAGCGCGATTGACTACTATGAAGAAGCGCTGCAAAAAAATCCGCGTCAACCAGAAAAACGCTTGCAACTTTCCAAGCTCTACGAAAAAGTTGATGCCTATGAAAAAGCGGCTGTATCTTATCAGTTTTATCTGAATTTAAACCCTGGTTTAACCGACAAAAAACGTGAGAAATACCAGAAAAAAATCAGTAAGCTGAGAACCAAAGCCCAAAAGCAAGCAACCAAACAAGGAACTGCTTTGCAATACGGCAACAGTTTCTACTAAACAATAATCCAAAACTCAAAAAAGAGTCGGTCGTGTTTCATGGCCGACTCTTTTAATATATGATAGTTTTGTTCTTTAAAATTAGAGCCCACTGTTCTCAACAATTGCAGCAACCGCTGCATCAAACTTCAGCACTTTGCCACCCGGTTTTGTTTTAATCAAACATGCTTAATAGACTGAATGTTTTTTGATAAAATTCTAAAAAAAAGGTCACGCCCGATGGCAACCCATCCGCTTCTACCACTCTCCTTACCCGAACATTACAAATGCGCCTTTAAAGTCTACTTGCGCTATGCCATCATAATGACTGTTTTTGGCTTGCTCATGGGCATTATTTATCAGGAATCCTCAAAAAAAGCACCCATCTCTGATGCATTGCCTGCAGGTGCCCACCTTGAAGCGGTACTTCATTTGGGCCTGGTTCACGGCCACGCCTTTTTAATTGGGGTTCTGATTCCTCTGGCCGTTAATTGGATGTTAACCCTGGGCTTGTTGTTGGGGGCAAAACCCATTGGATCAAAATCATTAAAAATTGGAACCTGGCTTTACCTGCCCAGCAGCGTGATAGCAATTGCACTAATGATATACAAAGGTTACCATTATGTTCTGGGCGTTCGTGGCGGTCAATTTGATTTACTGGTCCTGCACCACACCCTGTTTGGTGGCAACCACGTTATTCGGGCTATCGTCTATGCATCAACCCATACCGCAATGGCCGTTGGTTTAAGCATCATTGCTATTCAAGTCTGGAAGAGTCTCAGTGCAAAAAAATCAACAGTCTCATAATCAATGAGTGCAGCAGCTTCAGTTTCTGCTGCAGGTTCCGGCAGTTTGGATGTTTCTATTTTATACACAATGGTCCTGGTTTTTGTAACCGGGGCAGTGATGTCTTTTTTTCTCAGCCGCATTAAGCTGCCCACGTTTTTGGGATTCATATTGGCAGGCATTGTTTTGGGACCGGCAGGTGCCTCGATCATTTCACCCGATCAGATGCATGTGCTTTCTCAGATTGGCATTATTTTTCTTTTGTTCATTGTTGGGTTAGAACTGTCTATTGATAAGCTGAAGTCATTGCGTTTTCAGGCCCCAATGGCTGGCGTACTACAGATTGTTATTACCAGCATTGTCTTAACGGTTTTTCTGAAATACGGTTTGCAACTGCCCTGGCAGCTGGCCATTATTATTGGCGCTGTTCTCTCGCTAAGCAGCACAGCTGTTGTTCTAAAAGGCCTTGAAGAACACCGCATCATTGACAGTGTCCACGGGCGTGTTGTTTTGGGCATGCTGATCATTCAAGATCTGGCCATTATCCCTCTGATGGCAATACTGCCCTTTCTTCTGCAACCTGTTACACCCGCTGCCCTGGTGGGCGGCTTGGGCTTTGTTATTTTAAAAACCATTATTGTGGGGATTTTGGCTGTATTCATCGGTCTTAAACTGGTACCCAAAGTCCTGGACCACCTCATACTAAGCAACCAGAAAGAACTGTTTACCCTGGCCATCGCCTGTGTTGGTCTGGGGATGGCGTTAATTACCCATGAGATGGGCTTGTCTTATGAGGCAGGTGCTTTTATTGCCGGAATTTCATTGAACAGAAGTCTGTTTTGCAAGCAGCTAATTATTGACAGCAAAAGCTTTCGAGATGTCTTTATTACCTTCTTTTTTGTCTCAATGGGCTTGGTTTTTAATCCCAGTGTGTTAATGGCTGCCCCGCTGGATGTTTTATTGGTCACGGCAGGTATTATTGCGGTGAAAGGGCTGTGTGCTTATCTGGCTGTCCGCTTTGTTTCACTGCCCCATAAAACCGGCCTGTGGTCAGCCATCTGTTTGTTTCAAGTCGGTGAATTTTCTTTTGTCCTGTTGGCCAAAACCCTGCAAGCCGTTCAGCAGGTTTCGGTTTGGCGAAACGCTTTAAATTATTGGAGCCCCATTTTTATCGATGCCATTATTATTACCATGTTTTTAACACCCATTGTCATTGGGTACTTTAATCAATGGTTTTCAGCCCGAGAAAAAGCAAAAAGCAATGAGGCCTACAACGAAAGCATTGCTAAAAATCTGCCGGTTGAGAAAAAAACAATAGTTATTATCGCAGGATATGGGCCTGTGGCACAGATTCTGGGTGAAATGCTTGAGCAAATGCAGGTGAACTACTGTGTGGTTGAAATTAATCCCAAAACTGTCAAAGCACTGGATAGCAAAGGCATTACCTGCTTATACGGAGACATTACACGACAAGAAATTTTGCTTAGCGCTGGCGTAAAAGACAGTCAGATTCTTGTACTGACCTTCCCAGATGTGAAGACTGCAGAACTTTCCATCAATCAGGCAAAAAATATTAACCCCAACCTGCTTTGTATGGCACGGGCCCGGTTCAGAAATGATATTGAACCATTATATAAAGTAGGAGCCGATACGGTAATCTATGATGAAATGGAAACGGGCATTCGCTTTGTCATTGATACACTTGACTATTTAAAATACCCATTAATTAAAACCGAGCATTTAACAAGCCAACTGCGCCAGGAAACCCAGCTTTCCCCAGATTTTGATCGGGCAACAACCACCTTAAGTGCCTCCAACAGTCCTTTTGGGCGATTTAATTTTTTCCCTGGCAGCAAAATCGAATGGATTGCCATTCCGCCAAATTCTGCACTCTCCGGAAAAACCATGCAGACCCTCAATGTTCTTCAGGAAACAGGGGTCAGTGTGGTTGCCGTTGTTGACGGGGTAACCAGACAACATTCATCCGTTGATCCCAAACTGATTTTAAAACCCAACGATATTTTAATTGCAATAGGCAATATAGAACAGTTAAATGCGCTGGAGAACTTACTGAATACGTCAGTTTAGTTGCCTAAGCAGGACTAATTCTCTAGAAACAAGCAATAATGGCGGTGACATCGACATCAATTTCTTTAAAGCCGACCGATGAAAATCCAGCCTCTGAAAGCCAGGTCCGGTAGTCGGTTTCAGAAAAAATGTCTCCCTCCGGGGTTGAAACCAGCATATTGACCCCAAATACCAGCGGCCAGCTTTTTTCAGGAAGGCTGCTGTCTGCAACAAAGTCTACAATAACCAGTTGCCCGGACGGCTTAATAACTTTGGCCAATTTTTTAAAGATTTTTTTTGAGGCATATGGCCCAAGGGCATGGCAGATATTGGCCAGAATCACAACATCATGTTGGGTGTCCGGGAGGGCCATGACTTCAATATCGCCCGCACAATATTGAAACCGATCAACGAGCTGGTGCTTTTCAACAAATTGTTTGGTGACATCAATCACCGATTGAAAATCAATCACGGTTGCTGTTGCTTTTGGGTACCGCTCCAACAGAGCAATTGACCAGACTGCAGAGCCAGCGGCTGCATCCAGAATACTTAAAGGCGGACTTTCTGGGTCGACTACCGGGTAAAGCAGTTCAGCCAGTTTTTTTGCGGTAGAGAAATTGGAGACATAAAGGCCTTGAACCAATTCTGAAAAGTAGACTTCAAGTTGTTGCAAGCTTTGCGAGCCACCAACAGGCTGCCCCGAGCGCAAAGACTCACTCAGCATGGCCCAGTTTTCAGAGAGGCGTTTGCAGTGCTTAACCATCCCGCCCAGGTAATCCGGCGAGGACTTAACCAAAAACTGTGCCACATCCTCAGGCAGGCTGTAGGTATTGCCTTGGGGGCTACTCAAAAAGCCAATACCGACCAAGCCGTTTAAAAATATTTTCAGTGCCCGTGCATCCAGGCCAGTTATTTTTGCTAGTTGCACGATATTGGTATACCCGGCATCAATGTGAGAAAAAATACTGAGTTCAACCGCTGAAAAAACCAGCTGGCTGGTTGTAAATGCATACAATGCGTTTTGAATACGATTACTGTCTGGTGTCATTGGTTAATATCAAGTGGTTAATATCAAGTGGTTACTATCAATTTTTCTGTAAAATATTCTGTAAAATTTCCAACTGCTATTTTATGAAGAAACAGAGGATTCAGCGAGTTTTTCCATTTTTGCCTGCTGATCGGCAAGCATTAGTTGCTGAACAACCAGGCTGACATCGCCATTAATAACAGGAGTTAATGAAAAATTCTGGCCAATCCGGTGGTCAGTGACTCGATCTTGGGGATAATTATAGGTCCGTATACGCTCACTGCGATCACCGGTGCCCACTTGGGAACGCCGCAAATCACTGATTTCTTTCTGCTGTTTTTGCAACTCAATGTCAAACAGCTTAATTTTAAGCAGTGCCATAGCCTTTTCACGGTTTTTTAACTGGCTGCGCTCTTCCGTCATATGAATCTGAATGCCTGACGGCTTGTGAAACAGCCGGACCGCGGTTTCGACCTTGTTGACATTCTGTCCACCGGCGCCACCGCTGCGCGCTGTAATAATATCGATGTCTTCAGGCCGAATCTCGATATTGACATCTTCTACTTCAGGCATCACTGCAACCGTTGCCGTGCTGGTATGGACCCGTCCTTGAGATTCGGTCACAGGAACACGCTGAACGCGGTGAACCCCAGATTCATATTTTAACTGGCTGTAAACTTTTTCACCCTTAATTGAAATAACAACTTCACTGAAACCGCCTATATCGTTTTCTGATTTACCCACAACGTTAGCCTGCCAGCCCTTTTCAGAAGCAAACCGCAGGTACATGCGCATTAAATCCCCCACAAAAATATTGGCCTCATCGCCACCGGCCCCTGCCCGAATTTCCAGCATAATATCGTTGTCATCGTTGGGGTCACGGGGCAACAGTAAAATTTCGAGTGTTTTCGCTAAGGTCTCAATCTCAATTTCCAGCCGTTTAATCTCGTCAGAAAAAAAGGCGCGCATCTCCTCATTCTGCTCATTTTTCAGCAATTCAACCGAGTCTTCCAGATCCTGACTTGCAGATTTCCATTGGTCAAACAGCTGAATGGTTTCTTCTTGGGATGCTCGCTTTTTTGAAATCTCTTGCAAGCGCCTTGAATCTGATAACACACTTGCATCAGATAAAAGTTCACCAAGCTGGTGGTATGTCACTTCGATCTCTTTTAGTTTTTCAAAGAGGCTGTCAAAACCCGACAATCACAAAATCTCCCAATAACACTAATTTGACCAACATAAAATAAAGCAGTAAAACTGGCTGGGAAACAGATGACGCAATTTAAAAGTTATCTGTTACTTTTTTTTATTTTTATTATAACGCTTGTTAAACCGAGCAATACGGCCTTCTGCATCCAGATTACGCTGCGTGCCTGTGAAAAAAGGATGACAAGCATTACAAACATCAAGTTTGATGCTGGGGAGGGTAGAGCCTGTTCTTACGATATTGCCACAAGCACAGACGGCTTCGATATTGTAATAGGCTGGATGAATATTTTTTTTCATAAGTATTTCTCTTTCTCCGGCTAAAACAGGAGATGGCTTTGATTTGGAAAGTTTTTAAAGATAAAGTATTAAAATAAGAATTAAACTTTACTGCAAAGACAAGCTGGATGCAAAATTTATACAGACAGACAGTGTTTGAAAAATTCTGTACTCAAAAAAAGCAGAAAAACCACAGCTACTGTTTGAAACACTGTGGTTTTTTCAATGAACATTAAAACATTGAAAAAAACTCATAAAATGCTATTTAGCCGTATTTACGAGATTACCCGAATGTTTTAAATGTTGATTCAATATTTTTTCCGATAACTTTTCTAACCGCATCAATCTCAGTCTGGACAGCTTCACGCTGGGTGTCAACCCGTCTCAACTGAAGTTCAAGTGCTTTATCGATCGATTGAATGGCGGCAATTCTAGCCTGAATCTGTTGGGTCTCAGGTGATTCGGGCTCTAAGTTAGAGCTTATGAGGAAAAGATTTCCAGTGATGTTCGCTAACTGTAAACGAGCCTGGTTAATAAATTGCCCCTGAAGTTCAAGATCGCTTTTCCTTGCGGTTAGCATCATATATCTTGCTTGGCTAGCTGCAAAGCCCATGGTGAACTCCCTGCATTAGGATTTAGTAGAGTAATTTAAAGTTTAAGGTTTGCTAAATGGATAAACCATTTTAGATCTTTAGAATTGGATAAGGGTTTTTGATAATCAATTCTTTACTGCCTATATTGTTTTAGCCTTGTCAGAAGTGAATTACCAAATGCTTTTCAATAATTTATG
>JBCDLA010000007.1:0-46641 GCA_038745945.1 Cyanobacteria bacterium P01_H01_bin.74
GAATCATAAGCTATACTCACGGTAATTAAGGTTTCATTTATGCGTTAGTAAGGACAGCCAAAAATAATGTATGACTTAAATTATTATGGCACTGGCAGCGACGACGATAAAAAACTGGAGCCACTGCCAGATCTTTGCCACAAGTCAGGCCGATGTTGTAAATCTGCGACCACCTTTCATTCCCAGAAAAAGCTGATGGAAATGGCAGAAAATGGTGAAAAAGAAGCCATCGATTTTTTGTCTGTTTTTAAGCCGTACAAAAGTATTGAAGATGCCCGTGAAGTTGTGCCCGAACAAGTGAAGCAAGTGCTTGAAGTGGTTGAAAAACGCAAAGACATGTCGGTTGAAGACTTGACGTTTTACTACTGTGAGCACGTCAGCCCTGAGGGGGTGTGTACCATCTACGAACGCCGCCCGCGTTGTTGCCGGGAAGCGCCCAACAATGGCTGGAGTGCTATGCCCCCAGGTTGCGGCTTTGAAGGCTGGCAGTTCGAGCAGCGTGAAAAACAACGGCGTTTGGTTCGGGATATGAAACGCAGTGTTTATGCCCTTGAGCAACTTTCACCTGATGGGGTCCATCACCCAATCAGGCCTGATACCAAACTTGAAGATCTTAACCAGCTTATGGAAGAAAGGCTAAAGCCCTGGCTGCAATTTGGTGCAGCAAACTGGTAACTTGATCAACTTTAAAATTGTTTTTTTAATTTAAAAAATAGTTCTTACAAGCAACAGAGTATTTACCAATGTCCACCCTGAATTCTCCTGATGAACAACCCCCTTCGCTTGGCTTTGCCGAACAAGTTGAGCAACTGATGAAACTGCCGCAATCGTTATGCAAGCAACGTGGCATGTGCTGTAAGATGGCCACATTTACCGGTTCGTTGAGTATTCAAGAAATTCAGGCCATTTTAGCGGACCCCACCCATGAAAAACACGAGTCTGCTGTGGATTTTCTGCATATTTTTGAGCCTTATGACAGTCAGGAGACTGTTAAAGAGATTGCGCCTGAGTTTTTAAACCGGGTTCGAGACAAAGCCATTGAAAAAGGCAAAACCAATCTGGATGAAATTACATTTTTTAAGTGCAAACTGGTGCTTGAAGACGGTCGGTGCGGAGTCCACGAAGATCGTCCGGCTGGATGTCGCCAATACCCTGTTCCGTTTAAGGATACACTGTATCATCCTGGGTGCGGGTTTGAAAAAAAAGGCATTGAAAACTGGAAAAAAATAGAAGGCATTCTAGAAACATTGGAAGAAATGGCAAACAGTTAATTTCAGCCAGAATGCAATGCCAGTCATCGTTTGCATAAAAAAATCAGGCAAGTGCCAAACAGTGTTTAACAGTCGCCTGAGAAATGTTGTTTATCTTCAGATGAAATCTGGGGTAGTGGGGAATGAAACGCATTCCTTAAATTGGCTTTAAAGAGTCTGTTGTTAAGCCAGTACGTTTAATTTTAAACCGTTTTGCGGTGTGTTGGCATACAGCTTTGCATTGCCCGAAAACGGCAAGCCCGTTGCTTTTTTTGAACCAGCAGCATTGCTTGCCTGAGCCCAAGGAAATGGTGTAAGTAACCCGTGTGGCATTGTATTTGATTTTGCTTGTGAGCCGAACGAGACGTTCATAAACGTTTCCTCTTATAATGGTTTATGACTTAAGTAAAGCTTAAGTTTGTTGTCTTGAGTTTTTTGTTAGAAATACAAATTATTATTTTGGATTGTAATGTGTATCTTTAACACTAATGTTAGTGTAATTAAAACACCATATGGGTATTTTGTAAACAGTAAAGTCATTTCCCCCCATGTCTTGTTAAAAAGCGTTTACATTAATTGAGCAATTTTATTATTTTGAAACCCTAAAATTTGGGACAGAACTCCAGTAGACCCTTGTTTTTTAGAGAGAAAAAACAAGCTATCAACCTAAAAAATAAAAAGCAACACACATAAACAGTGTCAAAAGAGAGCCTGTACAGTTTGTTTTTTTTCAGTTTTTTGAGGCTGAAATTTAAGGCTAAGATAGGATTTATGGTAATGGGGATGAAAAAAAGTTCAGATTGGGGTGTCTGGCCGCCAACGTTTCGTCTACTTTACTAACCGGCGTTGAATAGGGGGCATTTAACACCAGTTCAGGGTCAGTCTGACATTCTTCTGCAATGGCCAGCATCGCCTCAATAAAGCCGTCCAACGTGGCCTTGCTTTCAGTTTCAGTTGGCTCAATCATCAGGGCTTCTGGCACAATAAGCGGAAAGTAAACTGTTGGCGGATGAAACCCATAATCCATCAGGCGTTTCACAATGGCCATCGTTCGCAGGCGTTTGTCAGCCGCTTGCTGTTTGCTGTTGTTAAAGACCACCTCATGCTTGCAAAGCGAATCAAAGGCAACCGCGTAGCTCTCTTTCAAGCGCTCTTTAATGTAGTTGGCATTTAAGACCGCATCGGTGCTCACTTGCTTGAGCCCCAACCAACCGTAGGCCATTAAGTACGTATAAGCCCGCACATGCATATCAAAGTTGCCAAAAAAGGCTTTCATTTTCCCGACCGAGTGCTTTAAAGCGTCACCATCCGCTTGCCTGTAATACAATCCTGTTGCTTCATTGAACAAAATCCGGGGAACAGGCAAGAAAGGCTCAAGTTTTTTGCCCACAGCCACCGGCCCGCAACCAGGCCCACCACCACCGTGAGGCGTTGCAAAGGTTTTGTGCGTGTTAATGTGCATGACATCAAAGCCCATATCGGCTGGGCGAACTTGCCCCAGAATGGCATTGAGATTGGCCCCATCGTAATACATTAAACCGCCTGCCTGGTGCACCCGCTCGGAAACAGTAAGAATATCCCGCTCAAAAAGTCCGGCTGTGCTGGGATTCGTAAGCATCAGGGCAGCAGTTTTTTCAGACAGGGCCTTATCCAGCTGATCCAAATCAATGAGACCGTTTTCTTTCGAGCGGATCTCTTTCACCGAAAATCCACACATCACCGCTGTCGCAGGATTTGTGCCATGGGCTGCATCCGGCACAATAACTTCGGTGCGCTGGTATTGCCCAGCTTGCTGAAAATACGCTTTTATCATCATCATGCCCAGCAACTCACCGTGAGCACCCGCAGCCGGCTGCAATGTGACAGCATCAAAACCGGTAATGTCACATAAAAATTGCTGCAATTGGGCCATCACAGCCAGAGCCCCCTGGGCGTCTTCATCCGGGGTGTGCGGGTGCAAGTCTGAAAATCCGCTGAGTGCTGAAACGGCATCACAGAGTTTGGGATTGTACTTCATGGTGCAGGACCCCAGCGGGTAAAAGGCTTTGTCAATACAGTGATTCAACTGGGACAGCCGCAAGAAATGCCGAATGACATCCAGTTGGGCACACTCAGGAAGACGCGGCGGGGTTTCTCGTCGAAATTCCTGGGGAATAATACGCTCAAAGTCTGTGGCATTGAATTCATTTGACGACTCTGTGTCAAACAAAAATGTCGTGGTAACCCCAGGCCGGCTGTGTTCAAAAATACAGGGTTCCAAAACAGAAGCCATCGCCTTGTTTTTAGCTGAGCTGGATAATTGTTTTTCGGGTGCTTTCATTTTTTCTATCTTGTTTTTTTATTACAGTGAAGTATTCTCCAACATAACCAAACCGGCTGAAAACACGTCTAAAATGCCTTTTACTGCCCAAATATACTGCTCAATTTGTCTGGGCGTATTGCACTCGGTACAGCAGACCAAGATGTGTTGGACGTTTTCGGTCTTTAAAACAATGCCTCCCAAAATACCCTGAGAAGAAAGTGCGTTTAAAAAGAAGTCAGCATTCAGTGGCACTGCAATGACAAATTCGAATAAAAACGGGCGACCGGGTTCAACCAAGGTAATGCCTGGCAGGGCTGTAAGCCCTTCGGCTAACTGGTGGGCCAATTCAATTGAGCGCAATGCCACTTGCTTTAAACCAACAGGGCCCATCAGGCTGAGATAAACCGTGGCTTTCAGGATATTAAGCGCTTGATTGGTACAGATATTGCTGGTGGCTTTGTTACGCCGGATGTGTTGCTCACGGGCTTGAAGGGTTAGGGTGTAACATAGGTTGTTGTTGCGATCAACGGTTTTGCCCACCAGCCGGCCTGGCAACTGCCTGAGATAAGTTTCACGGGTGGCCATATACCCGCCGTAAGGCCCTCCAAAAGAGAGAGCATTGCCCAGCGGCTGAATATCACCCACCACAATATCGGCCCCAAATTTGCCTGGGGGCTCAAGAACAGCCAGTGCAACAGGGTCAGCGCAAACAATCAGCAAGGCATTGAGATCATCACAAGTTTTGCGCAACGCCATTAAATCGGTGAGTGTACCGTGGTAACTGGGGATCTGTACAACACAGCACAGCACGTCATCTGCTGGTAAGGGAGCTGTTTCAGTTTTGGTTAAATCTGTTTGAACCAGTTGCAAGCTGTCATCTGTATTATTATTGGCAAAAGGCTGCAAGTACGTTGCCAATACCTGGTAATAATCCGGGTTGAGCATGTCACTGACCAAAACCCGCACTCCTGTTTTTTTAATCCGTTTCGCCATTAAAACCGCTTCAGCTATTGCTGTTGCCGCGTCATACACAGAAGCATTGGCAACAGCCATCCCGGTTAATTCAGCAATCATTGTCTGGAATTCATACGTGACTTGAAGGGTGCCTTGCGCAATTTCCGGCTGATAGGGGGTATAGGCGGTATAAAATTCTGAGCGGCTTGCAATGGTAGTCACCCCAGCAGGAATATAGCGGTTGTAGGCACCGCCCCCCAGGAAACATGCTTTTTCTGCCCCGGTGTTTTTTTTTGCAAGCGCTTTTAAATCCGCCATTAATGGCAGTTCACCCATGCCAGTCATTGGCATGTGCTCAGGCTGACTGGTTGTTTTCAGCTGATCAGGGATATCCGCAAACAGATCTTTTGGTTCCGCCAAGCCAATGGCTTCAAGCATCTGACTGCGATCTTTGTCTGTGTGAGGCAGGAAATGATTCATCGGTGTGTTTTCCTCTATTTCCCTCTGTGATCCTCTAAAATATCCGTACAACTGACTTTTTTGGGGTAGAGCTGCCGTTGTGTTCTTGCTGGATTGTCAACGCCGTGACGGGGGCTTTTCAGCCATTGGACTTAGGCTTACTGGGGATTCAGGCTTATTGGCTTTCAACCAGATCAAGGTAATTTTCGCCCGTTTGCAAGGTATCAAGCTCAGCCGCATTTGTAATTTCCACTTCAATAATCCATCCAGCATCGTAAGAGTCATCGTTAATCAGTTCCGGGCTGTCTTCCAGCATACTATTCAAAGCAATGACCTCTCCTGAAACTGGGGCGTACAGATCGGATTGCGCTTTTACCGATTCAATGGACCCAAAGGATTCCCCTTTCTCAATCGTGTCCCCTATTTCAGGGACATCAACAAATACAATGTCGCCCAGCTGGGTGGCTGCAAAATCTGTAATGCCAATACGCACCCGGTTGTCACCAAGAATGCGGGCATATTCGTGGGTTTCAGCAACTTTAATGTCTTCAGGAATGGTATTACTGGGTGCTTTTTTGGGCATAATCTGGTCTACCTAAATTATTTTTTTAGCTTTTTTTACTTTGTCTTACGTTTTTTGATAAAACGGCTTTTCTACAATTTCAGCAGCAACACGTTTGTTACGACATTCAATTTCAACAATATCGCCGGGTTGTAATGGTATTGGCAATGTAATGTAGCCCAGCCCTATTGGAAGATTAAGAACAGGAGAAATTGAACCGCTGGTTACAGAACCAACCGGTCTACTATTTTTATATATGATATCGCCTTGTCTCGCAATCATTTTATGATTAATGACAAAACCGTACAATTTTTTTTCAACCCCAACCTGGTACTGATGCTTTAAGACGGCCTCGCCCACATACGGTACAGATTTGTTTACATGCAGTGACCAGGTCAGACCGGCTTCAATGGGGGTGTCATTCAGGCCAATGTCATTGCCGTGCAGCGGGTAGGCAGCTTCCAGACGAAGGGTGTCTCGGGCTGCCAGGCCAATGGGTTTCACGTTATACGGCTTTCCCAGGGTTAACAGCCGTTGCCACAATTTCAGCAACTGCCCGCGTTGCACAATTAATTCAACACCGTCTTCGCCGGTATAGCCTGTTCTTGAAACCAGCAGCGGCATATCTTCAATGACAGCCGGTTTTACCCAAAACCGGGACGGCATGTTATCGGTCTGATACCCCACTCTCGCCAGGATATCTGCAAATTTTGGCCCCTGCAGTGCAAGCAACCCAAACTGGTCTCTTAAATCAGAAATAGTAACAGATTGTAACAGCCCAGCCGCATTGCCCGTATCTTTTCTTTCTTGCAGTTGCTTTTTCAGCCAGTCAAGTACAGTTTGGGCATTGGCTGCATTGCACACCAGAAAATAATGCCCGAATAGTCGGTCAAACTCCATATTTTCTGGTGTTTTATACAAAATAATGTCATCAATAATGCCCGCGTCATGGGTGAGCAGTTGCGTATATACGGCTTTGCCGGGCTTTAATTTTGAGAGATCCCGTGGCAGCAGGCCTTCCAAAAACTGAAAAGCGCCTTCTGCTTGGTCATTACCAGAAGAAAGTGAAATAAGGCCCATGTGGGCAATATCAAAGAGTCCAGCCCCTGAGCGGACAGCCCGGTGTTCAGTCAGTGTTTTTTCGTATTGGACAGGCATCTGCCAGCCTGCAAAGGCTGTAAACTTTGCACCCAATTCCTGATGCGCCGAATAAAGGGGGGTCACTTGAAGGGGACTGTCTTTTGGTCCGGCTGTATTTTCAGCAGAGGGATGGGAGGATTCCATGAGTGGATGGCTTTCATAAAACAGCACACAACAATGACACGTCTTACCGTTTCTTGATTTTATGATACGATAATTTTGCTTTTAGGTGCTGAGTTTATTCAACAAATATATAGGCAGCTGAAATAAAACAAGCGCTCAAACTTTTTGTATTTACAGAATTTGACGCATTTTTGCCCCACTTTTCAACTTAATTAAAGAAAGCCCAGGCTTTCTCCAATTTTTATTAGTGTTATTTACGCTTATTCCCTTATTTATCCTCTGGAGCCCCTGTTATGGTTCAATCCGAATTATTTGAATTGGCGCGAACGGAACGTCGCACTGATACCATCTCAGATTCTTATGCATTTCGAATGCTGTCTCAACGCAGCCCAAAACGCATTACCCCTGCCGAACCAACAGAACGGGTTTTTAAAGATTACATTCTGTCTGCTGAACCGCTGATTGTTTATTAATCTTTTTTGCTGTTTTTTATATTCAAGTGCCCCCTTTTTGGGTTCAACCTAACATTATTGGGTGCTAGTGGACACTTTGTCAGACAATTGCCTCATTGTTTATATTCTTCTGTTAAATTACCGCTGCGTGGACCGAACCATTGCCTGTGTTGAGTCGCTCTATCAGTCTGGTATCATTACTTCAAACCGTTATAATTCTTCGGGCAGTAATAGCAAACAAACTGTAAAACTCCTGGTCATCGATAACGCATCACCCGATGATTCTGTGGCTCAGCTAAAAAATTATCTGGAAAAAAATCCTGGTTGTTTTGTCTTGCTACCCTCTGAGCAAAACAACGGCTACAGTGCGGGCAACAATATTGGCATTCGGTGGGCGCAAACTGATTTTGAGGCCTTACCAGAAGCCAGTACTTTGTCTGGGCTGGTTTGGCTGCTGAATAACGATACAACGGTCACTGAAACCACGTTGCAAGCACTGATTACAATGTGGGAGACAACTTGCACTAAAAAAAGGTCTAATGATCTCTTGGTGGGATCGTTGTTAAAGTACCCGGACGGGCGTTATCAGCAGGTGGGCACTAAAATTAATTGGTGGACCGGTCAAAGCAAAGGGTATCCTGAAAAAACAATTTTCGATGGTATGCCTGTTCAAACACTGACAGGGGCCAGCATGCTGATTCCACTGGCCGTATTTCAAACGGTTGGCCTTTTGGATGAATCTTACTTCTTGTACTTTGAAGACGCTGAATTTTCTGAGCGTTGTAAACGACACGGGGTTCCGCTGGTTTTGGCCAAAGGCTCTGTTGTTTATCATGAGGAAAGTGCCAGCACCGGCAAAAAAAGTGTGCTGACCCAGTACTATTTTCATCGCAACCGGCTGTTTTTTTTAATGCAATATGCCACCCCGTTGCAGAAGGCAACCATTGGGCTTTATACGGTATTTCGGCTGATTCGTGCTATGCTAAAAGCACTGCTGTCTGCAGATCAGGAGCGTCGGACTGGGTTTCTGATTCAGTGGATTGCTTGTCAGGATGCTGTGAAAGGAATTCGGGGACAATGCCTGAACCCCACCCTCCTCAAGATGAGTCGTCAAACCCTGTAACGCCCTGTTCTCTAAAAGCACTGGTGCTAGCAGGCGGTAAAGGAACACGCCTGCGGCCGTTAACATACGCTATGGCCAAGCAGTTGGTTCCCGTTGCCAACAAACCCATTTTGCATTACGCTCTCGACAGCCTCTATCAGGCTGAAATTTTTGATTTTGGCATCATTATCAGCCCGGAAACCGGGGAATCGGTCAAACAATCCGTTCAACAGTGGCAAACCGAAAAAGAAAAACCGGTTTCTCTGACTTTTATTGGTCAGGATTCTCCGGCGGGACTGGCACATGCCGTTAAAATAGCCCAACCTTATCTTCAAGCCTCCTCTTTTTTGATGTACCTGGGGGACAATTTAATTAATGCAGATTTAAAAGCCCACTGCAAAACGTTTATCGAGAGTCATGCCAATGCCCGTATTTTGCTGAAGCCAGTTTCAAATCCCGGCAGTTTTGGGGTAGCCCAATGCAACGAAGAGGGCCAAGTGCTTCAGTTGGATGAAAAGCCGGCTCAGCCAAAATCGAATCTGGCCTTGGTGGGGGTTTACCTGTTTGACCACAGTATTTTTGAGGCGGTCAATGCCATTCAGCCCAGTGCTCGGGGAGAACTTGAAATCACAGATGCCATTCAACACCTGATTAACACTAAAAAACGGGTTGATGCTAGTATTCATGAGGGCTGGTGGCTGGATACCGGCAAAAAAGATGATTTGCTGGCGGCGAATCATATCATTTTGGGCGAGCTGACTGCTGCAACTGTTTTAGGACGTGTTGACGCCGAATCAGTCATCAGCGGGGCAGTTTACACTGATAGTGATTCATCTATTGAAAATAGCCGCATTATAGGACCCGTCAGCATCGGCAAAGGAGTAACATTACAAAATTGCGAAATTGGTCCGTATACCAGCATTGGCAATTTCTGTCAGCTTTCGGGCGTCAAGCTGTCAAACAGTGTACTTCTTGAAAATTCTTGTTGTGCTGGTGTGAAAACGCCCATTGTCAATAGCATTATCGGTAAAAACACCCGGATTTTAGGGGCATCGGAAAATCGGAATCACCAGACGGTTGTGGTTGCTGATGACTCTTATCTGGAATTGGCTTAGGGTCAGTTTAAATTTGGCTAGCAGGCCTATATTTTTTATCCTTTAATCTTTGAAAATCGCTTTTGTATCAATTCATTGCCTTCAACACCGTCCGTGTATTTAATATTCAACTTATTTCAGGTACGCTTAAAGTACACTGTGTTACTGATAACAACAATTATTCTTATCTTAAATTGGGTCACTGCTTATGACCAATCAAACAACAAAAAGTACCTTGCCGTTTCTGGTGAAAGCTTGCCTTGGTCAGCAGCTTGAAAGGCCACCTGTTTGGCTGATGCGGCAAGCTGGCCGTTATATGAAAGAATACCGGGTCATTCGGCAAAAAACGGACTTTCTTACCCTCTGCAAAACCCCGGACCTTGCTGCTGAAGTCAGCTTGCAGCCTTATCATGCCTTTGGGATGGATGCAGTGATTATGTTCTGCGATATTTTAATCCCCCCTGAGGCCATGGGGTTAACAGTTACGTTTGGCAATGGCGGGCCGTCTATTGACAACCCAGTTCGAGCCGTCTCAGACATTGAGCGACTTGTTGTGCCGGATCCCATTCAGTCGATGGGCTTTGTCACCGATTTACTGCAGCGTTTAAGAAAGGCACTCAAAGATGATCTCCACACGGCGCTGATTGGTTTTTCTGGGGCGCCCTGGACATTGGCCACCTATATGATTGAAGGCGGCAGCAGCAAGAATTTTGCGTTTATTAAAGGCCTGATGTTTGAAAACCCCAAGGCCCTGCATCAGCTGCTGGAAAAAATTGCGGAAACGGTTATTCTTTATCTGAATGCGCAAATTGAAGCAGGGGCACAGATTGTTCAGCTGTTCGACACCTGGGCTGGCATTCTGGAAATATCCCAATACCGTGAATTTGTCTTGCCTTATCATCAAAAAATTATTGATAGCCTGAAAAAAACGGGACCAGAAGGCGACCCGGTTCCTGTCATTTTGTATGTAAACAACAGCCGGGGTTTATTGCCTTGTCTGGCAGAAGCCAAGCCCACTGTGATTAGTTTAGATACAACAACCAGCATTACCGAAGCCAGGGCAATTTTAGCGGACACCCCGTTTGGGACTGCTGGTGTTTTACAGGGCAATATTGACCCGGTTGCCTTGTTTTCTCCGCCAGAGGCCCTAAAGCCCATTGTCCAGGATGTACTGAAAGCCGGTAAAAATACCCGCCATATTGTTAATTTGGGCCATGGCATTTTACCCCCAACCCCGCCCGAGAATGTTACGCTGCTTGTTGATACAGTCAAGAACAGTGCCGCACTCTTTTAACGTTCATTGCTATGTTTCTGTTACCCGAATCCCAATTGCTTGAAAAGTACAACATTGCTGGGCCCCGATACACCAGTTATCCCACAGCGCCAGTGTGGACAGAAAACTACACAAACACAACGCATTTGGCCAACTTGATTGAGACCAACGCCAGTATTTCATCGACGGGTCACCCTGAAAAACACCCGGTTGCACTCTATACGCATGTTCCGTTTTGTGAAGCCCGCTGCCTTTTTTGCGGTTGTAATGTGGTCATCACCAAAAAAAGAGAGCAGGCCCAGAAGTATTTAAACTACCTCTTTAAAGAAATGACGCTGGTTTCTGATGTTATGGATTCAAGCCGGCCTGTTACCCAGCTACACTGGGGCGGCGGAACACCCACCTACCTCAGTGAGTCTGAAATGGTGCAATTGTTTGAAAAACAGACAACGCTTTTTAATATTGCCCCCGATGCTGAAATTGCAATCGAAGTGGATCCCCGTGTGACCACTGAGTCGCAGTTAAAATTACTTCGGTCTTTGGGGTTTAACCGAATCAGTTTGGGGGTCCAAGATTTTATGCCCGAGGTTCAGGCTGCTGTTAAACGGATTCAGCCGTATGATTTGACGGCAGGAATGGTGAATCAGTGCCGTGAGCTGGAATTTTCGGGCATCAATTTTGATTTAATCTACGGCCTGCCCCATCAAACCGAGCAAAGTTTTGAGGAAACTCTGAATGATGTTATTCGCTTGGCTCCGGATAGAATTGCGTTGTACAGTTACGCCCATGTCCCCTGGCTGAGTCCGCACCAGAAATCATTGGATGAAAATGCTTTACCGGCACCCGAGCAAAAATTTAAAATTCTTCAGCTTGCACTCTCGTTTTTAAACGATGCAGGCTATGTCTATATTGGCATGGATCATTTCGCAAAGCCGGATGACGAATTGAGCCAGGCGCTTCACAATGGGAATTTGTATCGAAACTTTATGGGCTACACTGTTCTTCGTCAATCTGAACTCAGTCAAGTGCCGGAGTTGTATGGGTTTGGCGTCAGCGCCATTAGCGGATTAACCCACTTTTTTTCACAGAACCAGAAAAAATTGTCTGCCTATTACCACGCCTTAGACAACAATCAG
This sequence comes from Cyanobacteria bacterium P01_H01_bin.74, assembly GCA_038745945.1. GTDB lineage: Bacteria > Cyanobacteriota > Vampirovibrionia > Vampirovibrionales > Vampirovibrionaceae > JBCDLA01. The sequence continues at coordinate 11,848 of JBCDLA010000007.1, forward strand.
CTGGCAACCCTGAGAGGTTATAGCCTGAGCCCAGATGATAAAATTCGGCAAACCGTGATTCTTAAGATCTTGTGCACAGGCTTTGTTGACTTTAATGCCCTGGATGCCCAGTTTCAAATCGACAGCAAAGCGTATTTTAAATCCGCGTTCTCCAATTTACACCCACTGGAAAACGACGGACTGCTGACATTCACCGACAATCGCTTGACAGTGACACCATCAGGGCGCTTACTCAGCAGAAACATTGCCATGGCTTTTGATGCCTATCTAGAGAAAATGCAGGCCGGATCAAAATCACCGACTTTTTCAAAAACGGTTTAAAAAGATTGCTGAAAAAGATTTTGCCGTAATGCAAATGCACCGCGAGGGATTCATTCTTTCTGGAAGCTCTAACGTGTGTAAATTTTAAGTGAAGGCATAGAGACTTAAATCAAGGCAAAGCAAAGGCAATAGCTCGCTCAGTAAAAAACAATGCATTTTACAAAACAATGCATTTTACAAAAAGAGACTTTCATTGAATTCTGGTATTACTTTTAAGACAATTTTTAACATTGGATAAAGATCTGAAAAAATATTACGCGAATGATTTCAAATACAAAAAAAAAACTGAAGCCAAGTTTCTCCAGAATCAAACCCTAGAAATAAAATATAGAAAGAAATCTAAAAATAAAATTAAAATAATGCTAAACCCATTCACATTTTTTTCTTCTTCACACGAACCAGCCAGGCTCAGTCAGCTATCAATGGCTGAGCAGCGTCTAAAAAAAGAAAACACTAAATTCCATCATGACCCGGAAAAACAAAAACATATCACTAATCAACTTGACGGGATCGTCGATCGAAAAGAGGAAATTGATGAAGAACTTCCGAATGCTGTTGCAACCCTGGCAACAAAAGCAATGGCCTTACCTGCGATTCTTTTAAGCGTTGTGGTTACACCCGGTTTTTTAGGGTTAATCTTTTTATCTGAATTCTTCGCTAACCAGCTTATTAACTGCCGTCCCGCTCTGAAAGAGCGCTTGATTGATAAAATTGAAGGCCATCTGCCAGAAAATCCCTTAGCCATTACACCGACGACAATCAGAAAGGCACTGTGGGAGTCGACGTTCAATAAAAAGCCCAATAAAGTGGCAATTGCCTGCAGCACTGAGAAATTCCGCTGAAGCAGAGATGAAACCCGCTAATTTCATCACATTGGATTTGACTTTGTAAGTTAATGGCTGCTAATAAACATTTTAATAAATAAAAAAATTTCTTTACCCTTTAACAAAACACAAAGTAACCTAAAAAAGTAATATAAACTAAAAAAGTAATATAAATATGATTAACCCGATTTGTATGCTTTACCCAAAAACAACAGTACCAAACCCCAGCAGACTAACACGCTTTGAGCAAGCGCTTCGCAATCAAAAAGCAGTGCGTGCCAAAACAGATGGTAGGGCTTTTCAAAATACCCCAATTGATAAGCAGCTTGCCTGGGTAAAATCGCGGAAAGAAGAAATCCATGATACGTTGGGCCCAGCAGTAGCCACGATGGTTATGGCAGCGACGGTTATCCCTGCAATGGCAATCGGTTTACTGGTTACCCCTGCGTTTTTGTTATTTCCAGGAATAGCTGCAGTCCTTACATCACGTCTTATCAATTCCAGCATCACGGTAAAAGAACATCTTACAGATAAGGTTGAGCCTTTCTTGCCGCAAGATCCTTTAAAAATTACAGCACCCCAAATAATAAAAGCCTTCATTTTGTCTAAATTCGCCAAAAAGCCGAGCAATACAGCTGTAGAATCCAGTCATTTTAATGCGTTAACTTGATAGGCTGACGTTGACATTGAGTAATTACCCTCCTCTGAGTAATTTGCCTTAATATCTCAAAGCCATATTTACAATGGGTTTATTGAAATACGTTTTTAAAAACAGTATTTACAGTGCTGAAATTAAAAAACGGAAAGTGCTGTCAAAAATCTCTCGCCTTCATTGCTTTACTGAATACTGCGTTTTAGCTCGTCTTCCACTTCAAGCCCTTCGCCCCCCAGCACATTAATAACCTTGCCCTCAATGGCCAAGTGAATCTTTTTATTGGTTTCTAACGCAAAAACAGTTTGCTTAATTTCTTCAAACCGCTTGCTTAAACTGTTTGCCCCCCCGCCTTGCTCAAATTGCTTTGACAAATTAATGGTCACGTTCTCTTCATTCAACGTTATCCCCAAAAGTTCTGTTCCTGGTGGGATTTCTGTGTAAAAGCCCTGCTGCTGCTCGGCTTTATTGGGCCCTTTTAACAACGCAGTCAGCACATACGCCAGCAGAGATCCATTCACCTGCTCAGGCAGTTTTCTTATGGCCATGGCCGGGTAACGGCCGGGGGGCTTTTCTGCCTTGTACACGGAGACCGTAGACTGCTCTTTCAGTGGGGTTGTTTCAGGCAGTGATTTACTAAAAAACAAGGCAAACTGGTTATTCTGAATTAAATCCACAGCGTGTACAGCTGTCTTGGACGGTTTTTGCTGACAAGAAAAAAGACCCAGTGCTGCTGCACCCGTAACACTACAGATGATTAAAATTGTTAAAATGGATGAAACAAACGGCCTGAAACCCTGGGATGGCTGCTTGGTCTGATGGTTTTGCATCCAGTGGCTTTCCTTGTGCTAACTTTTGTAAACTGCGTTTATGACCTGAAAAGGCAGCTCGAATAGGCTTCTGAGCTTTTTTTGTATTAATTTTTTATTAATTATTCTATTGTAAAGCAATTCTGCCAAACAAGATACAGACGCAAAGATTTATACCGTTTTCTCAGCCCACAAAACAGAATAAAACCATTGCTGTACAGAAGCGCCCATTGACGATAAGCTGTAGTCCTACTGTTAATCAATGGTTCTGTTTAATTTTTAATATTAAGGAGCACATTAAAATGATGATGACTGAAAGAAACAACGTGGTTACGTTTAAAGGCAATGCATTAACACTGGTCGGTCCAGAACTTAAAATTGGTGAAAAGGCCCCAGATTTTTGCGTAATTGCCAACGATATGTCTGAAATGACCATGCAGCAGACCAGCAAAAAAATGCGGTTGTTGATCTCTGTGCCTTCACTGGATACGCCTGTCTGTGACATGGAAGTGCGCCGCTTTAACGAAGAAGCTGCAAAAATGGACAATGTTGAAGTAATTGTCATCAGTATGGATTTGCCATTTGCACAAAGCCGCTGGTGTGGTGCGCAAGGCATTGAGGCGGTTAAAACAGTTTCTGATCATCGTGATGGCAATTTTGGGATGCAATACGGGGTTATGGTCAAAGAATTGCGGCTGAATGCACGTGCCATTTTTGTGGTGGATGCCAACGATATGCTGGTTTACCAAGAAATTGTTCCTGAAATGACCCATGAGCCCAATTACGAAGCGGCACTGAAAGCGATTTCACAGCAAGTTGCAATGGTTTAAACATTAAACAGTTTCAGCTTAAAAATTCACAGTAAAAAAGCTTTAACACTACAAAACAGCATCTTTGATTAAAGGTGCTGTTAATTTTTGGAAAAGCAATAAATTTCGTCGAATAATTATGAGATAGATGTTTTTATTTCAGCCGATTTTCCCTGAACCCAAAAAGTCAGCTTCCGGACAACCAACATTAAGGGATAAACACTATTTCCCAGGGCAGGGGTTTTAAAGATCATCGCAATGATTCGGTTGATAGCCCGGGTAGACGTTGTTAAGTGGCTTAATACAGTAATGGCCTGAGCCCCTTGGTAGTAAGCGGAATCAATTTGAACAATCATGCCCTTATTCAGTGTAACAATGCCCTTGGACAACGCCTCTTGAAGAAGAATGAGACTCTTTTCATTCCTTAAATCAACGAGTTCAAGATATTGTGTTATTTGTTTCAACTGCAAATGATGGGCATAGTGATTGCAAAGGATGCAATCACCATCATAAAAGATCCGAAGGGTCGATATAGCCAAGGAGGACACTGCCGTTGATTCTGTCATGGTTCGTTCTGTGGTCGTTCATTTGTGATTACGGGATTTATTTTTGAAGGGCAGCCAATCGATTTTCCATCTCTTTCAAAGGCATTAAGTCCCCTTTGTCAGCAGCAACCGTAATCCCCTTCTGGTAGATGACCGTGGCTTCATCAGCGTTGCCAAGGGCTTCAAAGGCCTTCCCCAGAGAAAGATGCGCAACACTGTGCCGCGGTTGTGCTGCAATCACTTTTTTTAACGGATCAATGGCGTTGCTGTATTGTTCAAGTTCAATGTAGGCACTCGCCAGGCCAAAATTTCCCAGGGCATCATCCGGACTGTGTTTGAGGGCCTCAATAAAAAGAACAATTTTTTCTTCAGCCGCTTTTTTCTTTTTTTCTTTTTCAAGCGCAGCTTGCTCGCGTTGTTTTTCAGCATCAGCAATGAGGCCAGATTGCTTGGCATGCTTGCGAAAAGAAACCATCGTGGCTTTTGCTTTTTCTTCTTCCGCTGCTTCTATGTTGCCAATCTTCATGTAAAATACAGACAAATTGGTGTGGGCCATCGCGTAATCAGGGTCATTGTCCAGGATTTGCTTCATCTGGGCAATGGCTTCTTCATACCGGGCATTTCTGCCCAAAATAACCCCCAGCGCTTCGCGGGCTTCAAGGTGAGTGGGCTCAATGTCAATCACCTGCTGCAAGGTTTCAATGGCCGAGGCATCATAGCCGTCAGCAAATGCGGTTAACCCCGCTTGAAGCAGTCGTTCAACCTGATTTTCTAAAGTAGTCGCTTTATAAAAAGGCAGTGCTTCAACCACTAAATTGATTGGCAAATTCACTGGCAAACTGGTTGAAAGCTGCTCTTGTTCATTGGTTTCAAAATCCCCCGCCTCAAGTATGACGGAAAGTGACTGATTGGGCGTTCGCATTGATTTAATGAGATAAGCAAAGCCAATAAACGCTTTTCTTGCCGTAGAGTAAGTCAAACTGGTTAACTGGCCTATTTTTTTTGAGGACGTTTGGTTAATCAGCTTTATTGCAGGCAAACGCGATTGACTGGACAGCATAGCCAGTTGGCTCAATTGAGCACGGTGTGAATCCGTTTCGGCTTGAAAACAGACACCCATCAGGGCTTTTTGAAGCGTACCGTATGTCTTCACTTTGGCAAGGGTTTCCTGCCCCAGATAACAACCCTTGGTGTAACTGACCGCGTGGTGGTGCAAGCCGGTTTCAGGCAACATTGTGTTGTGGGTATAGTCGATACCAAAAAGCGGAATCCCCGCTTCAATGCGAAAGCGCTCGCAATCATCAGCACGGAGTGCAACACTGTTTTCTTGGTTTTCTTGCGCTTTTAACCCAGCTTGAAGGTTAGCTTTTTGGGCTTTATTTAACAAAATCAGATAAACAGGCTCCTGCACATACCCTGCTTGAATCAAGATCACCGGGACACCAGCCAGCAAGCCTGGCAAAGCATCAAAATCATTTTCTGCCATTTTCTTTGCAGGCATCGAACTTGTAAACTTCGCGTCAAGAAAAGCTTTGGACTGATTGCCAAGAATCATTAAAGTGCAAACATCATCCAGGGGTTCTATTTCAACCGCTTCGGTAATGCGGTACTTTAAAATGCCTTCAATGCAAGCGTTTTTTTCGGTTTTGTTAACCAGTATGCAAAAGCTTTTCCCATCAGCCTTTTGGGCCTGATCGGTTTGACCGGTCTGACCAGTCTGATTATGGGATTGAGTCAAGGAAGCAGCGTTAAAATCAGGATTTAGGGCAAACAGGGCAAAAACACTCTGGATTTTCCCGTAGCGATCGACTGCTGCATTTAGCTGACCGGTATGCTCTTTCAAAGCAGACACATCATTGGTCAACCTGTTTTGCAAAAAATCAGTCGCATCATTTCCGGTACAGTGTATTACTGCCAGTCCTGCAGGTGAATTGTCTGTTGCGCTGATTGCCGAGCTGTCTACAGCGCCTTCAAAAAAAACATATCCTAGATTTTCTCTAGCTTCTTCTAGCTGAGAAAAAGTTTCAGGACTTGTTTGGGGTCCGGTTTTTTCTATGTTTGTGTCTTTATGTATATTTGTATCTGTACCGTAAGGGCTCATTTTTAAAAACCCTTTTAATTAGGCACTGGTTGGAACCCCATCAGAAAAGGTTTCTTTTAGCAGGGTTTCCAGTTCACCGTTTTGGGCCATTGGCTCCAGAGTATCTGTATCCCCGTAAAACTTGCCGTTAATGAAAACCTTCGGCAAAGTCGGCCAATCGGTCATTTCTGATAAAACTGCCCGCTTTTCCATGTTGTGCAACACGTCAATCACTTCAAACGGATACCCAAATTTTTCAAGAAAATTCACGGTTTCAACCGTAAACCCACACAAGGGCATATCTTTGGTACCTTTGCCATAAAAAAATAATTTATGGGCTTGAATTTCCTGATTAATTTCTTTTGTTAATTTTTCTTTGAGATCAGCTGAGATTTCTGTCATAACAATGCCTTCAGATAAGTTAGTAAATTGCTATAATTTCAAATTTTACCATAAACCAGAACCGTTACGCAAAAGCTTTAACCCGCGTGCGTACCGATGAAACAGCCTCTGCAATCGAGACAATTTCTGAAACACGGGCAGCCATTTCTTTCACAGTTTTGCCTTCACGAATGTAAGCACCTACGCCAACAGCAGAAGCACCCACACTGTATGCCTGACGCGCTATTTTAGGAGTCAGGCCGCTGGCTGTCATAATGGGCAGCCGGGTAACCGTAGAAATTAAAGATGTGTTGTGAATGGTCAAGGCTTGCTTTTCAGCGTCTGTTAACATTTTGACACTGGCTGTTTTTGAGAGTAACTGTGCAGCCCCTTCGGTTTGAATTAAATCCACATGCCTTGCTTCCAGCGACTTGGCAAGTTCTGCCTGACTGGTAATGGACAAATGGCCCGGTATGGTTACAGAAAAGATCGAAGAATTTTTCAATAAGCTTAAGGTTTCATTCACCAATGAAAAAACCGTTTGGGCTGAGAAAAACTGATCTTTTTTATAAAGCGCATCAAAATTGCCCAGTTCAATGGCGTCAATATTGCTGTCAACGGCATACTTGAGTGCTTCGGGTGAAACACTGGAAGCAAAAATGCAGATCTCAGGGTTTAATGCCGCAACATGGTTAATCACAGCTTCATCTGCAGAAATATCAACCGCATGCGCCCCACCTTCAATGGCAGCTTCGATGAGCATTTCTATTTCTGAAACGTTGGTGTTGTCAATCCCCGCAATAATTTTAACGGCTTTTTTCTGTGCAAGTGCCGATAAAAAAGTTTGACCATAGTCTCTTGGATGCATAGCCTGTATACCTCTCAGTTAAATTAGCACCGTTTCATTATACTCAGTTCCACAATGATTGCAAAACATCAATTTTGATAAAAAATTTGAGTTTAAATTAAAAAAAAGATTTAAAAATAGACCTGTTCAGCCCCCTCGAAAACCCACTCAGGAAGCTGATCCAAACCTGAAAAAACGGTGACCTGGGGCAAGCTGCGCTGAATAATTTTGCCGTAGCCTTTTTTCCTGATGCGCGCATCAAGAATGCAAACCAGCCCTTTGTCCTGATTGGTCCGAATAAGCCTGCCAAAGCCTTGTTTTAACCGAATAATGGCCTTGGGCAAGGCATATTCACTGAACCAGTCCCCGCCGTTTGCGGTGATATAATCAACCATCGCCTTATTAACAGGATCCCCAGGCGAGGCAAACGGAATTTTATCAATCACAACACAGCGCAAGGCATCCCCGGGGATGTCAATGCCCTCCCAAAAAGTTGCTGTAGCAAATAAAACACTGTTGGGAGTACTTTTAAACCAATCGATTAATCTGTTTTTTGGCATATCACCCTGGGCTTTGACCGGATAGGCTGTTTTAGGGGCAATAAAAGCAGTGGCCTGATGCATTGCCGCATTGCTGGTAAACAAAATCAACGCATTGCCGTGGCACTGATGAATCACACGTTCTATTTCTAAACAGCACGCCTCTAAATAGTGGTTGCTGTTGGGCAAAGGCATTGCATCCGGCAAGTACAAGACACATTGTGCTTTATAATTAAACGGGCTCGGCAAAATCAATTGCTCGCAGGCTGGGTTTAAGCCGAGATCACTGCAAATAAATTGAAGCTGGTTGTTAATCGCCAGAGTCGCACTGGTTAAAATCCCGGTTTTGCTTTCCCAAATCTGCGTTGATAAAATGTCTGCACTGTTTAACGGGGTTGATTTTAATTCGTAATAAAGCCGGTCACGATCCACTGAAATCCAGTTGACCCGGGCTTTCTCAAAAGGGTTGGCTTCCAGAAAAAATTCCCACCGGCTAATCAAGCCCTGCAACTGTTGCTTTAGTTTTTCTCGTTGAATCCGTGCTTTATCCAAATCCAAATCCGATTGAATCAAATCCGGCCTCAATGACGGCAATTGCTTCATATCCAGACCGCCAATCCACTGCTCCAAATCTTGCAGGATGACAATTTGATTGGCCACCCGGTACAACATTTCCGCTGAGGCATAAAGCCTGGAAACAGCAGTGTCCTCCTGAAAAAAAAGATCCAGCAATGCGGCTTCAGAGTCAATGATGCGGTGATGAAATTCATCGGGAATGGATTGCAGGCGGCGGTGTATTTTTTGAATCAGCTTTTGGGTGGCAAATTTTCCGATGCGAATGGTAAACGCATTTAAAGCCCACTGTTTCAGTTGATGGGCTTCGTCAAAAATAACCTGCTCGTGAATGGGCAAAAGGCTTTGTCCTGAGGCGGCATCTTGAAGATATAACGCATGGTTAACCACCAGCAAATGGGCTTTTTCAAGGGATTCGCGTGCCAGCCGGTACGGATTTTGATCAAAGTAACGGCATTTTTTTCCCAGGCAATCTTCTGCATCAGAGCGAACCTCCTGCCACAATTCAGGCGGAACGCTCATCTCCAAGTCAGCCAGATCCCCTGTCCAGCCCTCTTCTAAAGAAGCTTTCAGGTACTGAATATGAAGCATCGTTGGGCTGCCCACTTTAACGGTACGCTCCAACTCATTTAATTTCTGAATACACAGGTAATTGCCCCGCCCTTTAACCAACTGCACATTCAAATCTTGAATGCCGGCCGCTTGGGTCAAAAACGGAATATCTTTTTGCATCAGCTGCTCTTGCAATGCAATGGTTGCTGTGGAAATAACCACTGGCATTGCACCTTCACTGCCCAATGGGGCATCTTCAGACAAAAACTGATGCAACACTGGAATTAAATACCCAAATGATTTACCAGACCCGGTGCCTGCCTCAATAATGACATGCGCCTTATTTTTGAGCGCAGCGTCAACGGCCAAAACCATTTTTTCTTGGGATTCACGCCGCTCATAACGCTGAAACTGTTCGAGAATTTTAAAATAAGTTTCAAGAACTGCAGTCACAAGGCCAGTCCTTTTTTAGCAGTAACAGCAAAAGCAGGGACAAAAACACGGGCAAAAATAGAAAATAATTCCAGGCGAGTTAAAGCAAACGCTTGCGGGACATCTGGGGGGCGAGGGTTGCATTAAAGCCGCAGGCTGTTAACGCAGAAAGTCTGGGATGAGATCCTGCTGAATGATGGTGTCGTAAGTCTCACGCGCTGTAATTAAGTGCGCCTTGCCATTGGTCACCAGAACACTGGCTGGCCTTGGAAAACGGTTATAATTAGACGCCATGGATGCTCCGTAAGCCCCTGTTGAAAACATCACAACCGTGTCTCCGGTTTCAACTTGTGGCACGGGGAGATCATTAATCAGTACATCCCCCGACTCACAGTACTTGCCCACCAGCGTAATGCTTTCTTCAATGGGTAAGCCACACTTATTGGCAATTTGTGCCGAATAGTTTGCTTGATAGAGTGCAGGCCGAATGTTATCGCCCATGCCGCCATCAACTGCCACATATTTTTTATTATGATTGGGCAATGCCTTAAAGCTGCCAACCGTGTATAAAGTAACCCCAGCCGTGGCTATCATACTGCGACCAGGTTCCAGCAGCAGGCGCGGCAACGGATAATTCAATTTTTTTGAGTAACTGGCCAGTTTTGCCGTCATGGCCTTTAAAACATCAGGAACCTTGGGGGGATCGTCTTGCCCCGTATAGCAAATGCCAATTCCCCCACCGAGATCGATATCCTCCAAGATGAGGCCATTGTATTGCTCGCGAATGTTGTAATAAATATTCATCATGATCTCAATGAGATCTTCGTACGGTTTTGTTTCAAAAATCTGAGAGCCAATGTGGGCATGCAAGCCTTTTAGGGAAATGGTTGATTGGTACTGGTCGTTAATCAATGCCAGTGCTTCAGGCAGTTGGGACAGATCGAACCCAAATTTGCTTTCGTATTGCCCTGTTTTAATATAGTCGTGGGTATGGCACTCGATGCCGGGCGTTATTCGTAAAATGGTGTCCACGGTTTTGTTTTTTGTGGATGCCACTTGATGAATCAGTGCCAGGTCATGAAAATTATCAGCAGAAATGCGGTTAATGTTGTTTTCAACCGCCATTAATACTTCATCATATGTTTTGTTGTTGCCATTAAATAAAACCCGGTCCATGGGAAAGCCCGCGTTGACTGCAGTGTACAATTCACCGCCTGAAACCACATCCAGCCCCATGCCTTCTTTTTCCATGACTTTAACCAGTGCCATCGACATATTGGCTTTGCAGGCGTACAAGGCAAGGCTATCACCCGGATAAAATTCTTTCAGACTGTTGCAATAGGCCCTTGCAGAAGCGGATATGGTTTCTTGATCAAGGACATACAACGGGGTACCATAAGTTTTGGCTAACCCTTCAAGCGAAAGATTACCGATTCTGGCCTGGTTGTTGGCGTCTATTGAAAATGTCAGCGGGCGAGACAGCACATTGGGTGAAAAAGAATCGGTTTGACTGTCTATGGCTGAAAGCGGAGAAGAGAAGGGGATGTTTTGCATTCATTGTTTCCTGGGTCGTTGAACAAGACCTGTTGAGCATATTTAGTAATAAATCTTATTAATTAATCTTATTAATCAATGCATTCATAGTAACCAATGCATTCTGCTAAAACAAGAACAGCAAAAATAAAAGCTTTTTTGTTAGCCCAGCTATGCCTTATGATAAATTATAATTATACCGAGTAGTAAATAACTTATTGCTGTATTGTCCGCAAGCCATTGGCTGTATGCCCCGCTAAAACCAATGGATTTCTATTAAGCACCCTGTATAAATAAACACCCCCTATAAAAAGCATCATTGTCTTATGAATACCCAAAAAACAGTCAGCAAGGCTAACAAGCATTCTATTGGGCAAGCCTATCAAGCCCAACTGCGCGAAAAATTATTCAGCAAGCCATTGCTGCTACTTTTCTTGAGCGCCTTTTTATTTTTTATGAGCTACCATTTGCTCACGCCGGTCATTCCACTTTACCTGGAAGCATTGGGCTTAGACGGGCAATCTATTGGCTTTGTGGTTGCATCGTTTATGGCGGGCTCAATTTTTATGCGTCCTTTTGCAGGCAAGTGGGCCGATGAAAAAGACATTATGGTCCTCTTGCTTGCCAGCAGCATTGTGTTTACAGTCTCTCCCCTGATGTTTTTAATCACCGAGAATATCTGGCTTATGGGCCTGGCCAGACTGTTGCAAGGGGGCTGCTATGCCATGTTTTATACAACAGCACTGAGCGCTGTGTTACAGTACACCCCACAATCAAGGCGAACAGAAGGCATCAGTTATTTTAGCAATGCCATGAAGCTGGCCGTGGCGATTAGCCCGTTAATTGCAGTATACATTGCAGTCAGTAACAACCAGCGGGTAAACTTCTGGATTGCTTCTGCAATAGGTGGCCTCTGCATTGCATCGATTTGTTATGCTTCAGGTTTTATTCGGCAACAATGGATTTTACCCGCAAAAAACAATGCAAAACAAAATAAAAAACCCCAGAAAGGCCGGTTGTATAATAGCCACAGCTTGGTGCCAGGCCTGATAATGTCAACCAACAGTGCTGTCTTTGGTGTGCTGATTCCTTATGCTGCCTGGCTGAGTAGTGTTAAAGGTTTCCCAGAAGCAGGCGGCTGGTTTTATACGTTGTACGGGGGCTTTCTTATTGTTTCAAGAACATTTACCGGCAAATGGGCCGACAGCCGCGGAAGACACTCGGTTTTGCTACCAGGCATGTTTTTCGTTTTTGTTTCAATTCTGGGTATTATGGCTGCTAACTCTGTGGTTTTATTCTGCCTGTCTGCCGCGTTGTACGGGTTTGCTGCCGGAACCGTTCAGCCTTCACTAATGGCTATAACTGCTGACAGCGCTCCTACCGATCAACAAGGTTCTGCTATGGCCACCTTTAGTTTAATCAATGATATTGGCATGGCCTTGGGCAGCTTTTTAATGGGTTATCTGGGCAATACATTTGGCATATACCCTGCTTTAGGGTTAACAGCCTTCATTTCTTTAACGGGTATGATTGTCTATGTTGTACGGTATAAAAAATTCTTAAGACAAGACTTGCTGGGGGGCTGGTCCTCAAAAAACTAAAAGCGGTCGCCCTAGGTGATGTTGATTCTCAATTTACTCAATATGTAATTCAGTGAGTTTTCTAAAAAAATTTTGCTTCCACGCAGAGAAAAAAAGTTTGTTTGAGGGAGGTTACTGAAGCTTTGAAACCAGAACAGTGACAACAGAGAGATAGAGCAAAAATGTTAAAATATCACTGACGGTTGTTATAAACGGACCGCCCATTCCAGCAGGATCAACTTTAAAAAACCGTTTTAACCCATAAGGAATAAACATACCAATACCGGCAAAAACACATTGAGACACAACAATCCAGCTGGCAAGCAGTAAACTCAGATAGGGGTTCTGGTAAAAGCCATAGGTTAGCCCACCTACAATCAGGGCAAAGAAGACAGCAATAATAAATGCCACACGAATCTCCCTGGCCAGCATTGTAATAATATTGTTGTCGTCAATCATATTTAAAGCCAGCCCTCTGACGGTAATGGTTTCAGATTGAGACCCAATACTGCCGGATAAGCCCGTAAGCAACGGTAAAAAAGAAATGGCAATAACCGCTGAAGCCACAGTCTGACTATAATGGGCAATAATTGTTGCGGTTAAAAACTGGCCCCCTAAGGCAATACTGAGAAATGGAAACCGGGCCCGAAACGCTCGAAATTCACTGCCAACCAACAAACCACGTTCATCGGTAACTTCAATACTAATACCAGATGCTTTGTAGATGTCTTCTGAAGTTTCCTCTTCAATGACTGATAAAATATCGTCAATGGTAATAATCCCGCAGATAACATTATCACTGTCGGTTACGGGCATAGACAGCAAGTTGTAGTACTTCCTGAAAACCGTTGCAACAAATTCCTGATCAAAGGTTAGCAAAAGCGATTTCACATCAAATTCTGCAACCTGGCTTAAAGCCAAGCGCTCACTCACCAAAAACAATTGCTTTAAGCTGACAACACCAATCAGTTTGTCCAGTGCATCAACCAAGTAAATGTAGTAGATAAAATCTTTTTCCTGGGCCTGACGAATCAATTGAAAGGCATCAGCAACGGTTGCATCAACAGAGATCTTCAGAAAGTCTGTTGACATGATCCCCGCTGCTGTATCAGGTGCCGCTTGCATTAAGACTTGCAGAATTTTTGTGTCTGCATCCAAGGGCATGCCGTTCAAAATGCGCTGGCTGTCTTCAGCCTCCATGCCTTGAAGAATGTCTGCCGCGTCATCCGTTGACATTTGCCGCAACAGCTTACAGCTTAACCCCACAGGCAACTCTGCAAGACAAAGCCGTTGAAGCGAATTACTGAGGCCAGAGAGTACTTTTGCCGCCTTACCCACATTTAAATGCTGAAAACATGTTCTGACATCGTCTGCTTCAATGTGATTTTCGAGCACATCAATAATGTCAGCAAAGTTTTGCCGGGCAAGCAAGCGACGCAACGGCAGTGGATTGTTTTGCTTTAAATAGCGCTGTATTTTTTCAGCCAATGAAAGGGTTGATTGCATTTGTAAAGCGTCAACTTTATATCGAAGAAAAGCAACTGATTGGATTTCAAGCCATCAATACAATGGAAGAAAAAATTAAAACTGTATTTATTTTAACAATCCTGCGCCACGAAAGTAAGCAAGTAAAGCTACAAGCCCAAAGATAACGCTAAAGGTATGAGTCAAATAATAGGCAAGATAAAAAATTGTCTCGCTTTTTTCTGCCTGTTTTTTTAACGCCACAACGCCACAAGGAATATCTTTAAAAGGAATAGCTTTAAACAGTTAAAAAATCAAATCAAAACCCTTGCATTGTAAATGCCGGTAGATTTTAGATACCACTATATAAAACCAAAATTTCCCAAAAACCAAGTATGTACTTGATTTTTGGGATGTAATTTTGTGTGTTGTAATTTCAGGTTACTGTGTACTTGAAGGCGACAGTACTTATGCAGTCACATTCAAGCCTGATTGACTGCTTTTAGTTTTATTTTTAGTTTTATTTTTAGTGTTACATATTTCATAATAACCTTCAAAAGAACGATCAAGTACTTCATCAACTTCTGTACGATTTAAATTATATGGTTCTCCTTCTGCTAGATTAGTAAGGTTTTGTCGCAGCTGTTGTAAACTACCACATTTAGGACCATATGGGGTTGGAACATGCTGGCCACCAGTTTTTTGACTTGCTAAAGTCGCTAATACAATTGTGGCTGCCTTGCGTAAATGCATTATTAAATTCCTTTCAGGTGAGTTGGTTTTATGTCAAATCTTTATCAATAAACAGTAAAATCTAACAATTCAATCAATTTTACTGCCAAAAAATTATACTAAAATAAACACTGCGGAATAAAAATAAAATTTTAAGGTGTTGAGTTACAATAACGGATGAAAAAACACTTATTATTAAGACAAGACAAAAACTGATAAGTAAGAGGACAACAAGATATTTGCTTTAGTTTGGGCTTGTTTTCCTTAATGCTTTTTAATCGGCTAGTCCCTTGTGTTTTCAGACAATAGTATTGTAAAGAATGGGTTAAATAGGATTAGAATAGAGTACCTTTTTTTGTTAATGTTCTTTATTTTGATTAATTCTTTAAAAAAAGCTTGAAATTGTCATGCGGTTTCTCTGATGGTGTACATAGTTTTTGTATTTCACTGTATACCCTCTATTTACAGGTGTGCTTTGTGGGTAAATCAGATTAAAACAGGGTCTTTCTAAAACTTTAAAACTAACTTGAATAAATAAATCAAGAAAACAGCATATTTGGTTTTGTTATGTATAGCTTTGTCCCGTATGCCAAATATATCGTTTATGGCAAAATAACCTAATGCTGATGACCGCTACTATTGCCAAAATTCTCCCCAATAGTCCTGCTGATTTTGCCGGGCTTTTAACGGGTGATACCGTTTTGTCGGTCAATGACAACAATACAATGGAAGACATGTTTGACTATCAGCTTGAAATTGCTGACTGTGAGTTGCTCGATTTTCAGGTATTGCGAAATGGTCAAGAATTTCAGATAACCCTTGAGAAAGACCTTGATGAAGACGTTGGCATCGTTTTTACATCGCCTATTTTTACGCCCATTAAAACCTGCAACAATGGCTGTGATTTTTGCTTTATCGATCAACAACCTGGCGGGCTGCGTCCCAGTTTGTATGTTAAAGATGATGATTACCGGCTGTCTTATTTTACCAATACATACATTACCTTGACTAATTTAAATTCACATGACCGAAAGCGAATTGAACAGCTTCGACCAGGGCCGCTGTATGTTTCGGTGCACTCAACCGTGCCTACTGTCCGCGTAAAAGCATTGCGAAACTTTAAAGGCGGCAATATTATGGAAAACCTGAACTGGTTGAGAGGCCTGGGTGTGCCATTTCATTGTCAAATTGTCATTTGCCCCGGTTTAACCGATGGTGACAGCTTAACGCAATCACTTAATGATTTATACACACTTCGCCCCGAAGCCTTATCAGTAGCAGTGGTGCCAGTAGGTCTGACGCAGTACCGAGAACATCTCAATGATTTAATTCCGGTGGACAGCAGTCATGCTGCTGCAGTTATAAAACGGATTACCGCTTTTAAGCAGCAAAAGCTGGATGCAAACGATTTTGTTTTTCTCTCAGATGAGTTTTACTTTAAGGCTGGTCTACCACTTCCCAGCTACAATGATTACGGCGATTTTCCACAGTTGGAAGATGGTGTGGGTACCGGGCGTATGTTGCTTGAAACCTTTTTTGATCAGGAAGCTGATTTACCCAAGAGCATGTCTCAAAAAACTACTGTATTGCTTCTGACAGGCAAGCTGGGGGCTATGATTTTACAACCGATTGTTACGCGCTTAAATGCTATAGATAACTTATTTGTTGATTTGGTGGCAGTGCAAAGTTCATTTTGGGGACAATCCGTGGATGTCGCAGGCCTTATTACAGGGGCAGATATTGTGAATACGGTTTTAGGAATGCATTTAGTGAATTACCGCTCGGCTATTATTCCCGGGGTAATGCTAAAAGATGGGACTGATCTATTTCTGGATGACAAGTCTGTCGCAGAAGTCTCTGCTCAAATTGAATTACCAATACAAATTGTTCATGATGCATACAGTGCAGATGCATTGCTGTCAGTGCTGTTTAATGAAAACCAAAATATGTTACAGTCAGTATAAAATGCCTGCTTACATATTTCTACTACTTTACTAACCGGCTGCTACTTAGTTTTTTATACAGAATAAAATCTTTATCAATAATTACTTTTGAATTCACAGGTCATTAACAGCAAACTATTCTTTTGTTAGTAAAATCGCCTCAGTTAATGCCGGTATAATTTTTAAGGCATCCCCCACCACCCCATAATCCGCCAGTTTAAAAATGGGGGCATTCTCATCCCGGTTTATGGCAACAATGTGTTTGCTATTGCTCATGCCGACCTGATGCTGAATTGCTCCAGAGATACCAATAGCAATATATAAATTGGGTGTTACCGTTTTACCGGTCTGGCCAACTTGCTCAGCATGGGGGCGCCATCCGGCATCAACAATCGCACGAGAGGCCCCAACGGCACCGCCCAACTTGCCTGCCAGCACTTCAACCAATGCAAAGTTTTGAGGTTCTTGAAGCCCGCGTCCTCCTGAGACAACCACATCGGCTTCCGGCAGAGGAATTGCTTTCTTCTCACCCTCTGTTTTACGTGACAATAAGGTTACTTGATTGCACAATTCTAAAGAAGTATTGATAGATACTGCCTGTGTTTTGATTGTAACTGGTGGTAAGCCGTTCTGACTTTCAAGTGCTGAGAATGCTTTGTTTTTAACAATCACAAGTGTGGTATTTGCTTTGCTTTCAACAGCGGAGCGCAAGGCATCTGCATAACATGCACGCTCAACTTCAACATGGCCTGCAGCGTTTACAGCAATCTTTTCCGCTGCAGTAATCAGTGCGTTTTGAGTTTTAACAGCAACCCGGGGCAGAACGTCTAAAGCAAGGGTTGTGTGGGCGGAAATACAAGCTTTGGGAGAACTGGCTTGAATTTGACTGGCTATTAATTCAGCAGAATACTGGGGCAACAAAACTTCAGCACCTTGCAGTGCCCTCGCCGGATGCAGAACCGTCATGTCTGAAACACCCAGTTCACCGAACTGTCTGGCAATTTCATTTTCATTGGTTAGCGAGCCATTTGCAGAAACAATATACACTTGCACTGTTGCACTCATCTGCCCAGCAAGGGTTTTTGCAGCCTGAAGGACAGCCCGTTCGGCATCATTGCAGCTAAACGATTTTGACGTGTCGTTGAAAAATAAAGCCCAAACTGCTGTCATTGCCTTGTTTTCCTTTTTTATTTTGCTTTTAGCTTTTGAATTGATGAATGCGTTAAGTCAGACCCTAAAAATTAATGACGCATTCAATAAATGATTACTTAAATTAATTGCTGTGCTTGCAAATATTGAACAATACCTTTTGCTGCCTCATCTGGGGATAAGCCCTTTACAATCGTGCCAGCCGTTTTTTCTGGCCGTTGCCACCGTTTGGTTACAGTTGTTTTCTGGATAGCTGTTAGCAACTGGTCTACAGAAAACTCATAGTCTTGAATTGTCTGAATGGGGATATTCGTTTTATTGGCTTTCATAACACCTTTAATATTGCTACTGCGCAATTCATAATCGCATTTAGCAACACCGAGAATCATGGGCAGGCTTACAGCAAGCACCTCTCGGCTGGCATAATCGGTTTCTCTGGAAATCTTAAGACTGTTTTCAGCGCCTTCATTTTTTTCCACAGCTTTAACCCCAGAAACCCCATGCCATCCCAGGTGCTCCGCAAGTAAACTGCACATCTGCCCAGAAGCATCATCCAGAGTCGATTGCCCACACAAGACCAGATGACAAGCATCCAGGCTTTTAACAACCGCTGCAAACAGAGCACTCACAGCATTGGCATCTGTATTCTCCAGCCCCTCATGATTGATTAACAAGCCGGCATCCGCCCCAGCGGCGATGGCTTTTTTTAAAACCTCTTTGCCAGCTTGCGTAGAAAACGCAATAACTGTTACTGACTCGGTGGGAATTACGCTTTTTACCCGTAAAGCGGATTCAAGGGCATACTCGTCGAACGGGTTCATCATTAACGGAGCATTGGCCGTCTGGGGCTTCCCGTCTTGAAACTTTAGCTTGGTATTGTCATGAACCGGTTTAATAAGAACAGCGATGGTCATTAGCATCTCTCTTGTTGCATCAACAATCGGTATGAAAATAATGGTGTTGCGGTATTAATTTTACCATTTTTTTTCAGTTGTCGCCTAGAAAGTTACTGCCCAGATTGGTTTAATTGCTTATGTATCGTTGACTTGTAGGTTACTCTGAATATTTTTGCAATACAAATGACTTAATTATACGATTGTTTTAAACTTATAGAATATCTCATCCACGCTTTTTATCACCAAGCAAACAACTGACACTTTAGAAAGTAAATAATGCTTTACCCTTTGCTGACTGCTTCTCAGCAGCCAAACAGATCCTTTCCATTAAAACCTAATGGTTCTATACACTTTAGCGGCGATAGTGCTACTGCTGATCAAAGCACAACTCAAATTTTTGAAGCCATTCAAAATAAAAATTTAGTTGCTTAGCAAAGACACTTAAATAAACTTTCAGGCATAAATTACACTGCCACAAATGAAGCCGGACTCAATTTTTTACTTGCAGCGCTGGCAAAGGATAGACCTACAGACACATATGAATCATTTGAAGCAACTAAACAGATTATTGAAGCTCTATTACAATCAGTGGAACCTGTGGATAAAACTGTAAAACATCCATTTTTAAATGCAACCGACTCGCAAGGCCGTAACGCCATTTGGCATGCTGCAAATCGTGGGAATTTACAGGCATTCAACACATTGCCAACTGCGGGCGTTGACCTTGGACTTGATAAACCACCCAATAGTAATCGCCTTAATTTATTAAGTGGGTGGTATAGGAAAAATACGAAAAGTCAAAAAACAATGCTTGCAGGGTTGAAAGCATCCCAATCTGGAAGGCAACCAGAGTCAGGATGGCTTAATTGCTGTCTACCTAGTATACAGGCGTAAAAAAGATATCTTTATCAAGCTTGCCCAAGGCTTCAAAAGGTGCAATAGCTGCTTTAAGTTCTGCTAAGCTCTTCTATTCGGTGCTGGGTTTCAATGACCAGTTTCCCAATTTCAGTGGACAGCAAACTTGATTTTCTGGCCAGACTCTTAACCTCAGAGGCCACAACCCCAAAACCTCGACCCGCTTCCCCGGCACGTGCTGACTCTATGGTTGCATTCAAGGCCAGCAAATTGGTTTGCCCCGATACTGAGGAAATGTCTTGGGCAATTTGATTAATCTGTCCCAGGACGTTGTTCATCATAGAGCTGATGGCATTGGTTCGGGCCGTTAAGTCAATGCCGTACAGTACCACTTTCAATAACTTGCCGTCCGTACTTTTTAGTGGCTGGACTGTTGAAGAAAAAGTAACTTCACGGGTTCCATCAAGATCAATGGTCAGATTTTTAGCAATCGACTGACCATTCATAATGGTTTTTTGTTCCGTGGAATTAAACGCATTTTTGAACTGTAACCCTTTTATGGCTTGAACGGCATGCAGGCCCTTGGCCCCCAAAGAATCCAGTGCCACATCATTGACCCGGTTTATTGTCAGGGTTTCATCCCACTCAATCACCACATTCGATGTCTCAATTGCCTCAATCCGTGCTGTAAATTCTAAAGCACTCAGTTTGGTTTCGGTAATATTTGTTTGAACAATGACATAGTTTTTAACCCGGTTATGCTCATCAAAAATCGGGTTAACTGACAATGAGACCCAAAAGTAGTCGCCATTTTTTTTGTAATACAGAATTTCACCAAAAAATGGGGACTTTTCAAGCAACTTTTGATGCATTGTTTGCAATGTTTCTTGACAAGTATAGCGCCCAGCCAAATAAGTTTCTGGTTTTTTGCCCATGACTTCATCGACTGTGTATCCGGTTAGACGCTCAAAGCCTGGGTTCCCGTATATCATGTTGCCAACATTGTCACAAATAATAACACTGTTATTGGTGCCTTCTGCAACAAGCGACAAAATATTGAAACGCTCTTTCTCAGGGATGCTGGCCGTGATATCTGAGGCATATTTAACAATTTTATACGGCTTGCCGTTCAGATCCAAAATGGGATTATAAGTGGCCTCAATCCAAATTTCTTTATTGTTTTTGCCAATGCGTTTGTATTGTGCACCAAAAAATTCGCCGGCACGCAAGCGCTCCCAAAATTGATGGTATTCATGACTATGCTTGTATTCTGGCTCAACAAACATGGAGTGATGCTTCCCACGTATTTCATGCAGCTCATATCCCACAGTTTTTAAGAAGTTCTCATTGGCTGTTACAATGGTGCCATCCAGCTTAAATTCAATCACTGCTTGAGCTCGGTTAATCGCATCGATTTGACCAGCCATATCACTGGCTTTCTGGGCATCAGCGGTCACATCGGTTGCATACTTCACCACTTTAAAAGGATGACCACTCATATCCAGAATGGGATTATAAGTGGCTTCAATCCAAACTTCTTTGCCCCCTTTGCCAAATCGTTTATATTTAGCGGCTTTAAACTTGCCTTCTTTTAATTCCTCCCAGAAACGCTTGTATTCCGGGCTGGTTGCATAGCCTGGGTCCACAAAAAGAGAGTGATGTCGCCCCTGAATTTCAGACAAGCTGTAGCCGACAGTCGCTAAAAAATTCTCATTGGCGGTAATAATGGTGCCATCCAACTCAAACTCAATTACGGCTTTGGCCCGATTAATGGCTTTAATCTGACCTGCAAACTCGGCATCGTGCAACTTTTGGGCAGTAATGTCTGTTGCAAACTTAACCACCTTAACCACATGGCCACTGTCGTCCAGAACAGGCGCATAAGTTGCCTGAAGCCAAATTTCTCTGTTGCCGCTGGCAAACCGCCTGAATTCAGCCTGCTTATAAGCCCCGTTTTGAAGTTCACCCCAGAAATCCTGGTACTCTTTACTTTTTCTGTATGCTTTGTCTACAAACATACTGTGATGTTGCCCAATAATATCTCGCAAACTATAGCCCATTACATTACAAAAATTCTGGTTGGCGTTTAAAATCACACCTTCTGGGGTAAATTCAATCATTGCCTGAGATCGGCTCAGTGCATCAATAATTGCGCTATTCTGATCAACAGTGCTTACAGCAGGCATAGTCGACGCCATAATACTTAAACTCCTACTCTGTATCGATTTATTGAGATTTATTTTTGCGATTTGAAAGCTTTTGCGTTGGAACAATGAAAGCAAGTGTTGGTCTATAGCCTGAAACCAAAATCTGAAACCAGAAACACCAATGGCTCATAATGATTTATTATCAAGATGCTAAGGCCATTATATCACAATACGATCATTTTAATACAAAAACAATCTAGTTCATCATAGCATCAACGGTGACATTATGGTAGTCCTGATAAGCTCTTTCAAGCAATTCCAGGTTCCACTGATTAGACCGGATAACCGCATCACCTATATCACCCAAAAAGGGGAGAAATCCCACAAATAAATCCAACAGAACATTGACAATCATTTTAAGTTTGACTTCTGTTGGCAATTGAAGCGCAAAGGCCACCCAGACAATATACAGCCCAGCACCTGCAGAAATGAGATCACCCACAACAGGAACAGCACTGATTATGGGATCAAGGCCAATGCGTTTGTTAATAAAGGGGATGGTAAAGGCATTGTCCATCAGAAAAGCCAGCCAGCGGGCCCGCTCAATTAATGGGTGCGATTTTTTGAACTTGCTTTTGTTTTTCTGGTGGTTGCTTTTTTTGTTGTGATGATTGCGCATTGTATCTTGATAGGCAAAGCGGGTTTAAACCGCACGTACGGTCACATCACCGCTAATGGTGCATTGGCAAGACAACCGGTCTCCCTCGCCCAGATAAAAAACAGCCGCTTCAACATCGGTTTTTGCAGAAACCAGATTCTCCCCTGAAACGATGGTAACCGTGCAGTTACAACAAGCACCCATACCCCCACAGCGGTCGTGAACAGGCACCCCTGCAAGATGGGCCGCTTCGCGAAGGGTGGTTTTTTCATCAATTTCAATGGTGATATCAGCCGGCACAAAGGTTACTTTGGGCATGGGGACAAGCAGTCCTTTATGGGTTGCATGCATTATAAAATCAGTTTAACACAAAGCTGATACTTCTCTTGTTGTGTCGATAAGAACAACGAGAGCCGCAAACTTTACTAATCTGAAAGTATTTTTTCAAGGCCACTGACAGAAATAATTTCTAAAATACGGCAACCACTGCTTTCATCAGCAAGCGAGACAAACATTTAATGGCCCTGATTAAAAAATTTGAAACTAAAAAATTTGAAGCTGAAAAATTTGAAAAGAATGAGCAGGGTTCTTTGGCCTGGGAGACCCTTGCAATTGTGTTGTAATATTGGGCCATCCGACGCATTTGCTCATTGAAAATGCCGTACTGATACAAAACCACCTGCGACTCTTCCACCAAGCGTTCCGCCAAGGCTGGGTTGTTGTATATTTTCTCGATTGATTTTGCCAACGCTTTATTCTGATCCAACGGGACTCTGAGCCCTGTTTGCCCATGGGTAATCACATGATTGTATGCCGGCAAATCACTAACAATGACAGGCCGTTTGCAGGCCATTGATTCAAAGAGGCTGACTGGCATCCCATCGGTTTTGGGAATCGATACCACAACATCTGATACTGTGTAATAGGCCGGCAATTCTGCCATCGGCACTTCACTGACCCAACGAATCGCCGAGGAAACCTTTAAAGTATCGGCCAGTGCTTTTAACGAGTTAACATAGTGCTTGCGCTCATTGGTGTTGCAGAAAGCGTCTTTTAAAATAAAAACGGCATTGGGAACCGCTTTCAATACATACGGGATTGATTCGATCAGCCATTTCTGGTTGTAATGGGGGGTAATTTGTCGGGGGCTTAAAACCACAAAATGGCTTTCATTGAGATCCAGTTTTGTTCGTAACGCTTCAGCATTTACACGGTCATGAAATAAAGCCGTATCCGTCCCAATCGGAATAAGTTCGATGCATGGCCTTTTATCTTTTAGAATCAATTGCTGCCCAGCTGCCTGACACAGGTCAGCGGATACCGCGGTAATTAAATCCGCTTGATTTAAACTGAGTGCATTCAGTAGCTTGTCTCTGAGTAAGTGAAACCGGCTGCGGTAATTTTGAGGCGGCAAGTACACATCTGACCCCAGCAAGGTCAGGACCAACGGTGTCTTTCCGCAAAGGGCCGCTGCCCAGCCCCGCTGGTACAAAAAGATGCCGTGAAGGATATCCACCCTGTGTACTTTGCAAAAAGCCTGAATGGCCTTGCTTCTGGCTTGAAGGACCGTTGTTTTTGTCACCCGCTTGCCGCGGACACGTTTGTCTGTACAATTGGGCAGCGGGTGAACACTTACCCCGTCAATTTCTCCTGGCTTGTCACTGAGGCAATAAACACGATACTCTGTTTCCTTTTCCGCAAAATAGCCCAGCCAGCGTTTCACATGAATATTGCTGGCATCGGCTACAAAACACAGTGTCAGCAAGAAAAAGTCCTCTAAATCTCAAAAAAGTTTGAACAAACAACACACAATCAAGGAATGCACAGTCAGCTCGTTGTCGTTGTCAGGCCTGGCACCCATCAAAAAATCAGCAGACACCGGCTTCAAGTAAGCGCAGTTCACCGGTATTGGTATTCAGCTGGCCCTTAACACCAATCGGAATAGTGGCTGTCTGCTCACCATGGCCAACCGAGAACCCATAGCCAACAGGAATACCCAAAGGCTTGGTGACCCAGTCTAAAAATTCTGGCAATGAAACACCCGGTATGGCCTGAATTTCTGAAAAATCACACAGCAACACAGCTTTGACCCCGTCGAACACACCAGCCATTTTCAATTGCTGAAACTTTCTGTCCAGGGCGTAATAGGCTTCTTGCCAGTCTTCAATAAATAAAATGTGATCCCGTGCGTTTACTTGAAACGGCGTGCCGCACAGTGCCGTTAACAACGATAAATTGCCGCCCATCAGCTTGCCTTCCGCTTGACCGGGGCTTAGGCAATGGTAAGTATCCATATTGGGTATGGTGAACGGGGTTTCCTTACCGATTGCCCGCAACGAGCCATTCACCTGGCGCATCAGTTCTGCTTCACTGAAGGGTTCACCCTGTATTAAATTTGATGTTAACATTGGCGCATAAAAACCAACCAACCCTATTTTCTGATAAATCGGCAGCAGAAGCGCCGTAATGTCACTAAAACCGACCAGTATTTTGGGATTTTTTGCAATCAGATCAAAATCCAGGGCATTCAGCAGGCGGGTACACCCATAGCCACCCCGTGCACAAAAAACAGCCTGAATACTGTCATCGGCAAAAGCGGCATGCAGATCCGCAAGGCGTTGTTCATCGGTACCGCCTAAAAACAGATGGGCTTGTTGGGCATTGGGCATCAGTTTTGCCCGGTAGCCATGGGTTTCAATCAAGGCCACAGCCTGCTCAAAAGGATTGCTGCCATCAGCATTGGGGGGGGTGTGGGCTGCAGGTGAAACAATGGCAATGGTATCTCCCGGCTGAAGGGCCTTGGGTTTAATACAGGTTTGGGCGGTGCTTGCAGGCATAGTCAAGGACTCCGGTTTTATTAATTTCTGGTTTGAGTTATTTCTTATATACGCACTATTTTTTATTTTTATTTTTTCAATTGAAAAAAGCCGTTATGAATTCGATTGAAATTTATCACTTTGAAAATTAATCACGATACTCAACCAACAGGGCGATTGTTTCTTTAAAAAGCGTTTCTAAACAGCAACCGAGTCCGCCAAAGATTGCAAGGTCTGCTGCAGTGTCTCAGACAACCGGTTTAAATTGGTATCAGGCGGGATCAATTGGCCAATTTTAATGGTAATTGCCTTCTTGGGTTGTCCGTTTTTGTCAGTCACTGTGTGATGCACAATCACCAAAGGAATAATGGGAACCTTGGCTGCTTTGGCAAAATAGGCCACCCCTTTTTTGGGCTGCCCAACGGTAGTACTGTCTTCACTTCGGGTGCCTTCCGGGAAAATACCCAGGCTCCATTTGCCGTGTTTTAAAATTCTGAGCGCTGTTTTCACAGTAGACAATTCCAGCCTTTCCCGGTTGACGGCAAAACTGCTCATCATCCAGTTATAATAGCGCATTAAGGGTTTTTCAAACAGCTCTTGTTTAGCCATATAGGCAATGGGCCGGTATTCCAGTGCAACTGAAACCAGGGGGGGATCAAGATTAGAAGAATGGTTGGCCGCCACAACACAGGGAATCCAGTCTTTGGGCAGGTTTTCACGGCCCAGTATCGTCAGTTTATAGTTGAGGCGCGTGTAAGTTTTGACCAACTGAACGCATATCCATTGCAACACCCAGTGGGGCCATTTCATCTGATTCTCGGTGACCTGGGTATAATTCCATTGGGGGGCATTTTTTCGGGATGCCTTTTCTGCACCAGGATCAAAATCTGGCTGTGTCTGGGGTGGATGTAAGGGAATCACTTTTTTTTCTGACATAATAATTCAATCAGCCCATTGGATTACAGTGGCAAAAAAACCAACAGGGCAATCATAATGCAAACAGGCCGGTTTAAAAACACTTGTGTTGGCAATACCCTCCCATGACCAATTTTTTCAGCAGTCCAGCACTGACTGCACTCCAAAATCAACACCACCATCAGTACCTGGATGCCATTGCTGCCGGACAGAATGTGCTGATTACACTGCCCCTGGCAACAGCTGCTGAGAACATCTACGGGCTTGCCGCCATCACAAGCCCAGGTCTGACCGTGGTTGTTTCGGCAAATGCCCTAAAAGCGGAAAAAATTCATCGATTTTATCTGCAGGCTGGGTTTAATACCCCAGAGGTTCTCTTGATCAATGGGTTTCAAGCACCGCATGAACAGCGCAAGGCCCTAGAGAGTCTCAACCGGGGGAAAACACAAATTTTAAGCATTACCGCGGATAAGTTTTGCAGCTTATTGGTTTTGCAGGTGCTGGTCCACATCCCCATTAACCGGCTGATTATTGATGACGCAGACTTGCTTCTAGAAGCAGCGCCTTATGCGGTTTATCAACGGTTTAAAAAAAATGGACTGTCCCAGTTAAAACAACTGCCGCCTATTACCCTGAGTTTACCCTATATTGCACACACCCATATCAATCAGCTGATTCAATCCATAGGTTCAAAAACGGATACACTGAATGCCTTTGTTGAGCCGCATACAACGCTTGCCATCTCACCCGATCACAGTAAAACCCGGATTAAAGTTAACCTTTGTTTCACCCAGCATCAAAAGGCAAAAAATCTAATTGCACAGTTGAAAGCATTGAAAACTGACAACAAGCAGTCTCTCAGCCTTGTATTTTGCCTGACCCGAACCCATGAGGCCAGCATTTTTCTGGAAGCGTTGCTGCACAAGACTGGTTACCCGCAGGCATTTCGGTTGGCGCATGCCTTAAACACACTGGAAACTGCGATTGAGCAGATTAAAAGCCACCTGGACAGCCTTAATATTAATTCAGCCGATGAAAAGCTATGCTATAAAACAGAGGCTACTGATACCACTGATACCATTGCCAACGGGGTTTGTCCGGTTGTACTGACTGAAGCCCAGTACCGGCTAACCTGGCTGCCTGCCTGGCAAAGCCTGCAAACTGATACAGAAGACGCTGAGGGTACTCAACACTTTGATCAAAAAACCAATACAATCAGCACCCTGGGTCCTGTGGGTCAGCACGTGGTTTTTTGGCAGTTGCCAGACAGCCTGGACAGTATTACAGCCATTGCCTTTCGTGCAATCAAGCCAGTTTCAGTCAGCCAGCCTTGCTCAAAAAAAGTAAACCCACAGACACTGACTGTTTTGTACACCAAAGAAGATTACCTGGACACAGTGGCAATCTACCAACAGCAGGCCCACCAAAATCTGCGTGTTAGCCGAAAAAAGCAAGCGTTGCTGAAACAACTGCGCGTCTGGTTGCTGCGCAGAGACTGCAGGCTGGCAGTGCTGCAAACCTATCAGCAGACAGGGCAATTGGCCCTGTTTTTAGCCCCTTGTGGCCGATGTGACAACTGCACAACGGACCGTTTTCTTCGGGTGCCGCTTGTTTTGCACAATGTGGTTCAGCAACTGCTTTACTGATTTACTGAAGAATAATATTACTTGCAAAAGTAAAGTAAAAGTGATAATTTTATTGATAGTTTTTTTACCGAGTCGCTATCAACCCTGTGTGTTTATTCAACCTAATCGAAAAACTACAAATTCCATTTATTAATCCAAACAAACCCTACAGACCAGAGTCACCGTTGACACCGGCAACCCCTATTACAGCAGTACTTCAGGAACATTTGCAAGGTCCAGATTTACAAGAACCAAAAAGAAGCGTTCCAACAGACTCAGAATGTGAATTAATAAACCAATCTGGCCGTCAGCTTTCTCAACCGCAATCGGGTGTCTCTCACTTATTAAGTCAGCCACAACCCCTTAAATCGCTTGCACTCCAACTTTTCAAACAATTCCTTAAAGAAAATAATGAAGCAGCGCTTAAACAAATCGCCAATGTGTTAAGGCAAACAGTAAAAACGAATGCAAAATTGGGAGATTTGTTTGCAGCCCTAGCGCAAAATATTGAAAATCCTTTTATCAAAATTTCTCAACTGTACCCAAGAGAAGTTTTTGCACAAATTCTCAACCCAGGAAGTTCAAGTACTGTACTTATAGAAACACTTCAGCGATTGCTGATTAAAGGCTCTCAAAAAAACTTGTGCATTCCCAAACAACCCACTTACGATCCTACAAGCTGTCATGGCCAAAGCCTTGATGACTTTGACGTTTTGTCTGACCAAGCAGAAAGCAATCCGGAAAATACACCCTCTGAAAGCCCAACGTTTCTGTTTCCATTGGATATCAGTTTTTAAATAACCAATTTCTAATATAGCCAATTTCTAAATAACCAATTTCTAAATAACCGGAACTAAGCTCTGATGACTTGTCGCCTTTATTGCCTGTCAAACGGATTTACTTTGCTCTAAATTTAATTATTTCTAAACTTGTTAATGACTGCTTGACTCAGCTTAATCAGGCTGATGACAAGCAACCTCCCCCCATAACCCATTACCATTACTCTTTAGGATTTAATACGATGCGCGCATCATTTTTACCCATTCGCCCAAGTTCTTTTTCACCACAAAAGCAGACAGCAAAACTCCAGTTTGGAGGACTTAAAGAACTTATAGAAGCTGACTCTAAAGAATATAAAGAAGAAGCTGAATCTAAAGAAGAATCACAACTCCCAATGCAAAGAACACAATCCAGCCCTGCTGCTCCCATTCATCTTAATACGCGCGAGTTTAAGACTGTAAAACGAACGCAATCGGAAAGAAGACCTGGTAAAAACTCTGTTGCACTCACACCACAGGCGCTTACTTTTTTGGAAAACAATCCTGAAGTTGATGGTTACCTGAGAGCACAAAAAATAGACAACAAGTCAATTAATGAGATTGCAGCACTTTGCCAAGGCACGTCAGACGAGCTTGAGAAATATCAAAATGGTATCACGGAACTTATTAATAAAACTTTGCAATCTAAAAAAGGCAAGCTTTCAGGTCCTCAAGCAAGCAAAATTAGGGCACAAGAAATTGATAGAAGGCAAACTGTCATTAGGGTTTGTCAAGAAATACACGAGCAGAAGCTTTTATCTCAAAAAACTTCTCGAGGTGCTACTGATTCACCTACAACAGTTATTAGAACTGAAGATCCAGAAACTCAATTCCCAATTGACTGGTAACCGCTCTGGCTACTTGATTTCTAAAACGCATTGACAGCCAGTTTTATGATAACGACGACATCGAGTCAAGCAGGGCGCCACTGTGCTCCAGCTCTTCATTCAATAAGACCGTGTACCCCTCCCAATTGACTGGTAACCGCCCTGGCTACTTGATTTCTAAAACGCATTGACAGCCAGTTTTATGATAACGACGACATCGAGTCAAGCAGGGCACCGCTGTGCTCCAGCTCTTCATTCAATAAGACCGTGTACCCCATTAAATCTTCAGTGCTGACATTAAAAAAAGCCAGCAACTCGGGCGTAAAATGGGTTTCATCAAAAACCCCAGCTTTTTCCTGCTTCAAAACAGCCATTTCATTGGCCAGCGCTACCAGATAAACCAATGGCTTGTAATGCTCAGCATACTCTGGCTCATGATGAAACTGAATGACCTCATTAATGGCAACCGGCAATTTCCATTTATTGGCCAAAAAATGACCAATACCGCAATGCGTGACACCCAACAATTCATGCTCAAGCTGATAAAAGGGGATGCCATGGCAAACAATTCCTCGGGTTTCTGCCACTTTGAGCACTTTTTCATAGTCTCTTTCAAAGTAAATATCCAGAACCACTTTGCCAATATCGTGCAAAATGGCGGCACTAAACACGTCATCGGCATCTGAAATACGCAGTGCCTTGGCCAGCATTCGGGCGGCAATGGCTGTTGCAAACGAGTGCTCCCAGAAGGCCGTGTGATTCAATCCACCAGGGCGCGTGTGGCCTTCAAACAGTTTAAAAATACTGGCACTTAACACCAGGCCCCGCACCGTGTTAAAGCCCAAAATCATAATGGCATGCTGAATAGAGCTGATTTGCCGCTGAAACCCGTACGCTGCGGAATTGACCATCCGCAATACTTTAGAAGTTAGCCCAGGGTCGTAGGCAATTAGTTTTGCAATTTCAGAAGCAGGTGTTACTGGCCGGTTAATGGCTTCAAGCACTTGGGTAATCAGATCGGGCAGTGAAGGAATCTCTCGAATGCGCTTCAGCACCACCTGGTAATTGCTGGACAAGGTCCCTGAACTGAGCGAATTGGACATACGTACTGTGTGCTCTCTTTTTAAGAAACCGTATAATTTTTAAAATCATTTCAAAAATAATACTGTTATGATAACAGTTTTTTAAAAACAAAACGACTAATCGTCCCTTTAATCAGCTCAATGGCGTTTTCCTGGCAGACCTCAGTAATCATTTTTTGTTCTGCATCCGAGTAGTGTTGATGGTTGGGCAAGAGCAGCACCCGGCTTTCACGTTGCGGGTCAACATCGTGAAGCATCATTAAAAGATTGAGCCCATTCACCGAACTACCCGGCAAATTGTAGTTCACCACAATGGTTTGCGGGCGGTATTTTTTAACAGCCCAGACAAAATGCTTGCTTTGCCGAACCGGGTGAATATCGTTCAGGCGAATGCCGGCTTTAAACAAGCAATCAATGGTGCGCTTGAGTAATTTGTCATCGGTATTCATCACCAGCACATTGTGTTTGCCGTGTATTTTGGTCTGGGTGTCAAAGCTGGCATAATTGCCATCAACAGCCTTATTTCCTGGAAGCTGTCGGTTTCTGTTGACCCGCAGGCCATAGTTCTCCGGCTTTTTGGGGGGAAGAATAGGAGCGGTGTTTAATGCGCCCAGCTTATTTGCCAGATGGCGAAATCCGGTTTTAATTGAAAACTGATGGGGTTTTGCCCCACTGCGAATAAAGCGAGGCAAGTCATTTTGACTGACTTCATAGCCTTTTTTTAGCAGCAATGTCGGCTCAGTCCCCCGGTTGTCCCGGTAAATGTCTTCTTTAGAAATTAAAACAACCGCGTTGTCTGCTGAATCTGTATCTGTTCCGGCTGATGCGGTGGAATTGGCTTCGGCCTGGTGGGATTGATACGGGCGAATGAACTGAAAAACCATGGGCTGACACTCCTTTGCAGGGCTGCGGTTTTATCACAGCAGTGGGCCTAATGCCTGAATCTCCGCTTCGCTGTGAAAAAATAACAGCGAGCCATTAAATCCATTTAAATTAAATCTATTCAGGGGGCTGATCTTTGTTTCGGGTTTAAGCGGCCATTGCTCAAGGCAATTCGTTCATTTGCAGGAGATTAGGAGGCGAGCGCTGGCTTTTACTTAACAAGTATTAAACCGGGATATCGGCATGCCCCAATTCCGAAACCTTGACTTGCCGGAAAGGCAATTGACTGCAGACTGCCTGAAACCGATTGTCTGGGGCATCGGGTGCTGATGTCGTATAAAAATCAACCGTTTGATCTGCCTGGCCCACAGCGTGACCAGCATACCCGTTTTCTTGGCGGCCCGGTTTGAATTGATCAGAAACAGCAATTACCGAAGCCTCAGCGTGTATTGCCAGCAATTGCTGGGCCATCAGTGTACCGGGGTTAATAATAACAGCTTCTGGCAATGCGGCCCGAATCGAGTGCGCAACAAACGGGTAATGTGTACAGCCCAGAATAATGGCCTCAACCGATGCTTGCTTTAACGGTAGCAAAAAAGACTGCAACAAGTTCTGACAAACCTGGCTTTGGTGCTGGCCGGACTCAATCAGTTTTGCCAGACCCACACAGGGCACTGTGTTGAGTATAATATCCTTGGATAAAAGTTCCCGGTGCTGGTTGGATAAAATGGTGGCCTGGGTGCCCAGCAATCCCATTTTTTGGTACGCAGACCCGGCATTGATATGCTGGCAGACAGTGGTAATGGGGTCAATTAAGGGCAAAGCTGGCAGGTCAGCGGTCTCTGCAATGGCCATTAAGCGTTGTGTTTTGATATTCAGCCGGTGCCCCTTGATTAGTGCAGCCGCCGCCGTATTGCACGCCACCAGAATGCAATCAACCTGCTGGACCGTGATTAACCAACTGATGCATTGCAGACTGCGGGCCAATATTGCTGAAAACGTTTTTTCGCCGTAAGGCATTTGTGCCGTATCAGCCAGGTAAATGTAATGGCTTTTTCTGCCGGCAGCCTTTAAAGGGGCATGATCGAGGCAGTCATCCAGTACCGTTAATCCCCCAACGCCGGAGTCGAATATACCGATTCGCGTTATGGGGTTTTCTACTGTATGAAGTCTATCCGTTCTCACTCGGTTTAAAATCTATTGTAAGGGATGCATAGGCATTAAAGCCAAAACGCAAGACCAAGGCAATACTTAGTTGGCCAAAGCTGTCATCCGGGTCTTGAGGTAATCAACAACCCCGTTGGCAATGGCCTCTACCGTTTTTCGTTTGCGGTTGGTTGTTTGCAGGGCGCGCCGCTCCGTGGTGTTGGAAATATAACCGACTTCACACAGGATGGCAGGCACACTGGTGTGGTGTATCACATAAAAACGGGCCTTGCGGACATTTCGGTTGGGTGCGCCCACCAAGCGAACGGTTTGGGCATGCACTTTTTTGGCCATCGATAAACTCTGCGGGGTGTAGTAGTAGGTTTCAATGCCGTTGAGCGTTGGGTTGGTTGAGGCATTGTGGTGAATGCTGATAAACAAATCGGGCTTAATGGAATTGGTAATCTGTGTGATTTTGGGCAACGGCAGAAAGACATCTTTGGTGCGCGTCATATAAACTTTAAAGCCCCTTTTCTGCAACGTTTCCCGAAGCATAAGCGCCAATTGCAGGTTCAAATCTTTTTCTCTGACCCCGCTGCGGCTAGCCCCATGATCTTTACCGCCATGGCCAGCATCAATGACAATGCGGGCTGCAAACGGGGCTTTACCGTTTGACAGCGCCTGAATATTGTTAAAGTTTTTGCCGGATGAATTCTTTGCCAGACTGGTGCGATCGGGGGTATAGTCAGAGAATACCAGATCAATTTGCTTTCCATCGTCAGTGACAGTGGGTTTAACAACCATTTTGCCATCACTCAGATGAATGTAAAACCGTGTGCCGTTTGTTCCTTTTTTTTCAGCGGTTAATGCAGACAATTGCATCGATTTGATTTCAGGGTAGTCTTTGTTGTTAAACTGAATTCGTGTGGGCCGCGATGCCGCATTAAGCAAATCCAGGGATAACAGCCCGTTTTGATTGGTCAGGCTGTGCATCATTGGGGTTGTTGTTTTTAAACGGATCACGGTGTCCCCGTTAATTTTTTTGAGATCAATGGTTTCTATTTCTCCGGGGGCAGTATGCTTGGCCAATTGAGGCACCGCTGCCGCAGGGTTTGCGGCCAGGGCCAGCATATTGCTTTCATTGCCCAAATAGACGGTTTTTACTTTTTCTGGTGCTGTGGTTTCAATCACCACACGCACGGTGCTGTCATCAAATTGGCCCAGCCGCACTTGCCGAATGCCATCGCGGTTTACCCAGACAGGCTGCTTTAATGCCTTGTTTCTCAATACCGTGTTTTCAATATCTACCACCAACCGCGAAGGGCTGGGCAGCGTAAAGCGTTTTTTAATGTGCAACCGATCGGACGTGCGCCCTTCTAAGTAGAGTGCATTGTCGTGGAATGAAATTTTTTCAAGAATATTCATCTTCTCAGACAGTTTTCTGCCCAATATATTGTCTGTCTCAGAAAAAACCGAAGATGTTGCTGCACTGGTTGCACCCCCTGGTTTTGCGGGTGCTTCAGTTTTTTTTCGCTTTGGAAGCGGCAATATTTTTCTGGCC
Organism: Cyanobacteria bacterium P01_H01_bin.74; assembly: GCA_038745945.1. Classification (GTDB taxonomy): domain Bacteria; phylum Cyanobacteriota; class Vampirovibrionia; order Vampirovibrionales; family Vampirovibrionaceae; genus JBCDLA01. The sequence continues at coordinate 45,841 of JBCDLA010000007.1, forward strand.
AGCTGACCCAGCCGGTCTTTAAACGACAAGTCCGGCGGAATTGGGGTTCCGCTTTTTGGGGCACTGCTGGAAAAAGCAAGTGCCGGTTCTGACGAGTTACTGCCTGCAATTTGAAGAAGGTTACTGGCATCAAAAACAATCTGATTGCCTTCAAATTGCGGTTGAAGCTGCCTTGCAATGGATGCGTTATCAACGTAGATGGTTGCGCGGACTGTGCGGTAAACACGGTTACCCGTCGCTTTTAACGTCAGCCGCTGAATGCCCGGTTGAGAGACAGCGACATTGCGGGTTGCCGACGGGTTGAGGGTGGCATTGGGGATATCAATGACTAACCGGTCAGGTGACGGCAAGCGCATGACGCTGATGCTTTTTTGCAGGGCCCTCTGGTGGAACTGACTGCCGGTTTGTATCCTGATTTTGTTATTCTGAAGCGCAATCCCGTAGACTTCTACGGGTTGTAAAGCCACAACAGAATGGCTGTTGTGTAGGTGGCCGTTATTGAGAGCCGTATTTGCATTGGCCATAGCAGGTGGCACTGCAGTATAGAGTTGTACTGCAATCAAGAGGGCTGCCATTGTGGATAGCTGGGGTTTGAATTGAAACAACACGTTAACTGTTAATCTCCCTGGACAATCTGGGGTAATGTAAAAGATGCAATTGGGTTAAAAGCCGATTAAAAGTCAGTCAAAAGCGAATTTTTTAAGCAATGTTCCATTCGTTTAAAGTGGGCCTGTTCTGAAAAACTCTCTGGTTTGAGCCTGAAGCACTACTTCCTAAATCGTTGTTTTAAATAATTATTTA
>JBCDLA010000008.1:0-46174 GCA_038745945.1 Cyanobacteria bacterium P01_H01_bin.74
CTATCTCACACAGCAGATTTTTCCGCCAGTGTAAAGCCCCCGTAGCAAGCTTGAAAAATAGTGGAAGTTGCTGTTTCTTGTAACACGTAAGATTTGAACCGTTAAGTCATTAGGCTTTCTGGTTTCGGGGTGTATAATTGCGATAGCAATCACCCCGAAAACCGATTTTGCGAGTGAGCATACCCGCAGGGTAGCGCAGCCGCAATTCAGGTAAGAAAGCCGGTTTATATTTCTCTTTCGGGGGGTGTTAAGCGGGGGGAGCCCCCCTGCTTACGCGGCGAGGGGTTGTTAGGGGAGAGGCTGCGAAAGTCTCTCCCCTAACGGAACAAAGAAGAAATATGTTTTAATAGAAAATCCTGCCTAAATGCTACTGCCAGTCCCCCCCTATGACAACCCAACCCATTTTAAACAATTATCAACAAATCCAAGAAACCATTGATGCCTTGAAAGTCGTTGACCAGGTTCAGGTGATTGTGGTCTCCAAGTATGCCGCTGTTGAGGCCATGAAAGAAGCTTACAATATCGGCCTGCGTACTTTTGGAGAAAGCCGACAAACAGACGCCCTCAAAAAGCAACACTTTTTTCAGGACGAGGGTGTACGTGATATCTGCTGGCATTTTATTGGCACCTTGCAAAGCAATAAGATAAAAAAAACAGTGGCCAATTTCGATGTCATTCAATCGGTTTCATCCGTTGACTTGCTCAAAAAAATAAACATCGAAGCCCAGCGACAAGAGAAAGTTCAATCTGTTTTTCTGCAATGTAATTTTACACCGGCAAGCACCCGAAATGGGTTCTCAGCAGATGAACTTTCTGAACTGTTGGCAACCTTAAAAGCCTATCAGTCTCTCAGTATTGATGGCTTAATGACGATGGCCCCACCTGAGTTGTCTTTGGAGGCTAAAAATAATTCGGCTTTAGAAACTTATTTTTCAACGGCAAAAGCTTGGGCCAAAAAGGCCGAAAAAGCACTGGATAAAGATAATTTTGAGGTTTCAATGGGCATGAGCAACGATTATAAGACTGCTTTAAAGTGCGGATCAACCATGATCCGTATTGGAAATGGGCTTTTTAAAAATTGAAACTTGACGTACAATAAACAAAGATCGAAACTATAATTAATACTAACGATGATAAGGCTCATTCCGTCAGTTTCTACGAAATAAGTTTTGGATAGAGGCAACCGTTCAAGGGAGGTAAACAGCTGGTTTATGAATAACGGATTATTAACTAAATTTAAAAACTGGGTCTCAGGCGATGTGTTTGAAGATGATGTGTTTGATATGGAAGACGATTACGATTACACCCAACAGTCAAACCGCGAACAACCTGTTGACGACTTGGGAGACGATGCAAGAAAATCCCGGAAAAATCTTCGTGTGGTTGAGCACCCAACATCACAGAAAACCCAGGTTGTTGTCATTGAGCCGCGGGCATTTGATGACACGCTCGAAATTATTTCACACCTGCGCAACAAGAAATCGGTCATCTTAAACATGCACCTGCTTGATACGGCGCAATCACAGCGGGTTGTTGACTTTTTATCCGGGGCCACGCATGCCATAGACGGCCACCAGCAACGCATTGGTGACGGGGTGTTTATTTTCACACCCAATTCTGTGAGCATTCGCTCCGAGTCTGAAAAAAGTTCTGTTATTGAAGATGCTTACTGGAAACAAAGTTACTAATAAAAAACTTCTGGATCATCTTAATCCTCAAAAACCGAATTCAAAAAAGCCTTGCTCTCTTTTAAAGTAAGGCTTTTTTAATTCTTTAGTAACAAACCAAGAAAAGATCATCGCTAAAAATACAGCCAGCAACAGTCCAAGTTTATTTTCGCTTGAAATTATAACTGAACGGTCACAATCCAATAGCTGAGCCATGCCATCATTAATGTTTTATACGCTGCCAGATTGTCTTTCTGGGCTTCTGCCGCCTGACGTTCTCGGGTATTCACCAAAAACAGGCTGCTGTCTCCAAGCTGAAACCGCCTGCGCTCAGCTGCTGCCAATTTTAAAGCAAGTACTGTTTGCTGTCGGGTCTGCTCAACCTGATTCATCGCTTGTTCAATACTAATGACAGCACTGGTCACATTCACTTGAATGGCTGCCAGCAGTAACCGTTCGTTGGCATCAATCTCATCCATTCTAAACTGTGCCGTTCTTAACCGGCCTTTGGCATCCCGCCGCTGCAAAGGCACTGAAAGTACAATGCCGGTCCGGATTGTCCCATCAATGCCATTGTTGCCCGGCTGATACCCTGGACGCGCATAGGCATCCAGCTGAGGCAGCAAGTTATTTCTGGCCAGCCGCCAATCGACTTGGGCGAATTTTTTCCCAAGCGACAAGCGTTTGAGTTCGGGGTTGCTGGCATAGGCAAGGATTTTGCCGTTATCAACCAAGTCATCAGAGAACAACGGAATGGTGGGCAGCTGGGCTGGCAATTGCGTTTGTGACGGGGGGGTATCAGAAAACTGCTGGGTATTGCCGTTCCACAGGTAAAGCCGAAGGACTTGTGCAGCCTTTAAAAATGCCGCTCTTTCTTTTGCAAGCAAGGCTTTGCGCTTAACCAGGGCTTGCTCCGCCTCGGTTACCTGAATATCCGCTTTGTCTCCCAACTCAGCTTGACGTTTCACGGCACCGTATCGGATATCTGCCAAGCGAACCAAATCTTCGGTAACCATCAATTTTTTACCACTGGTAAACCAGTTCCAGTATTGCTTGGCCGCTTTTTGCAAGAGGGACAAGCGTTTATTTAAAATGGCAACATCGGCTTGTGAGAGTTGAATGTCTGCTTGCTGCTGCTTGGCATTGGCTTTGTTGTTGATCAGGCCTTTCAGGAGTGGGACCCGCAATTCAAAAAAATGCTCACCGCCATCACCCACGGGTGAGAACTTGCTGGAAACATCCCCGTAGATTAATTTATTGCCTGCTGACAACTGAATGCCTGAGCGGCTCAGCCAGGCCAGTTTATTAACCCCGTCGAAGGTCTGCTTGGCCTTTCCTTCCCCCGATGACGTTTGATAGCGGTTCCAAAACCCATAGGTTTTTAATTGTACATCAAAAGCCCCTTTGGTTGAAAGCAGTTTCCCTTCTGCCTGCTGCAACTTGGCAATGGCTGCTTCAAGCTCCGGGTGGTAAAAAACGGTGCTTGCCATAATGTCTGTGAGAAGCAATGCCTTACGCGATTTGCTTGATGGCTGTAATTCTAAAAGCGCTTGCGGCCACAGTTGGCCGTAGCCTGTCATGTCTTGTTCCAGGTCAATGCTGTTGACCCCTGGCTCAGTATCAGATTGGGCATACACCTTGACGGGGAATACTAAAAGACAGTGGAGCAGAAGCAGAAAAAAAAAGAGTCCTGAGCAAAAAAGTGCGTTGAAATAATATGGGCGGGCTGTTTTAACTGTTTTCAATCCGGGGGGAACATTCACCCTATTTGGCCCCCTTCACCGCTTTAGACTTGATGTCTGGCTCTTTTGCCTTCTTAACTTTGGTTGACTCCCGCAAGCTGGGGGGGAACCCATTAAAACGACGCCATAACTCATAACCCAAAGGTACCGTTCGCAGCATTACCCAACCTGAAGCTTGTGTGCCTGGCCGAAGCAGTTCTGGCTCTGGCCATGGCTGCTCACCGTTTTTAATGGCCTCTTCATCCATTTCAACCAGTAACCGAAACTGGTTGGCTTGATCAGAAACTGCATCAACCACTTTAACAACGCCAGCAAAGGTTCCCATAGCAGCCTGCGGAAAACCAGAGAATTGCAATGCCGGCCATCCTGAAAATTGTAGCCGAACTTTTTGGCCCACTTGAATTAACGGGGCATTAAAGTCGTTCACAAAAATAGCCGCGACCCGATCAATGGTGACCGGCATAATCAGCCCGAGAGACTCACCTTCTTTGACGGTAACACCAGGCCCCAACGCTTTTGCACGAACCAGTCGCCCTGCCGTGGGTGCCCGAACCAGCCGCTGCTCAGCCCGGTCGATTTGATTGGTCAGTTTTATCTCCAAGTCTTGCAATTCCCCTTGAATGGTAGCCAGTGACTGTTCAGCCTTGGCAATTTTACCCGCCAGACTGGCCTGTTTAGCGCCAAAGTCAGCTTGGGTTTTACCCACAGTTAACCCTGCTGCAGAAATTGCCTGATCAATACTGTCTGCTTCTGCTTCTGCGGCCCGAAGGTCAGCCAATGCTTTGGCTTCCGTTCTCTCAGAAACTTCAAAGTCACGCTTGCTTCTTAGCCCTTCTTTCCACAATGTTTCACGGCGGCCCAGATTAATTGAAGCTGTTTCATAGGCCTGCTCAGCGCCTTCAACTTTTCTTAAAACGGCTTGCCTTTTCTGACTGAGCTCTTCTTGCTTTCGTCGGGCAGCAGGAACCGCAAAGCGTGCGCCTTGCTTCACCGAAACAATTTCAGACTGCAATGCCCGAATTTCCTGACGCAAGGCAACCTGCTTGGCAAGATACGCTTCACGCTTTTGGGCCAACCGGTCTTGCAATTGGGGATCGAGATAATCAATTTTGATTTCTTCCAGTTCGACAATCGGTTGTCCGGCCTCTGCCCATTCCCCTTCGGCAACAAACCAGCGTTTTATTCTGGCTGGGATGGATGAGGCCAACTCTTGGGGCCTGCTCATTGGGGAAAGCACGGTTACTTCACCCACGCCGTTAACAGTCTGTTGCCATGGTACAAATGCCAGCATCACAATCACGACGATTAACATGACAATCAGCCATAAAGCCCCGCGAAGAAGTGTAACTGGTGTTTTTAAAGAGCGAAAAGCCAGAAGCCGCCTTTCTTCAGCGCCTTGCTTCCAGGCTTGTTGCTCGCTGATCGTTTTTAGTTCTGCCATTACGGGGTTATCCTTCAACGGGAGACAAAAGCACTGATTTGGGAACTTGCCTTAAGAGGGTTGCAAGCTTGGGAAAGCATTGCGAAAAATGGCTTTTTTCCTCATCAGCCAAGGCCCAAGGTGTCGCGGTTTCAGAGATTTTGCCATTTTTTATCATAAAAACCTGTTGACTTCTGGCAATCACATCCAGGTCATGGGTCATTTGAATCAAGGTCCACGGCGCTTCTGGATTCATTAATCGATCCAAAATTCGAATTTTAGAGACTTCATCAATGCCTGCAAATGCTTCATCCAGAATAATCAGTGCGGGTCGGTTCACCATAGCACGTGCAATTAAAACCCGCTGACGAATGCCTTCTGAAAGGTTTTTCCCTTCACTAATGAGTTGGGTTTGCAGGCCTTGCTCAAGCATGGGCAGCTCTGTACTTAAGTCAGCAATTTCCATGGCCCACATTAAATCATCTTGAGAAATATTCTCGCGGTTCATTCGGATATTGGTTTCGAGTGAGCCGTTAAATAGATCGTTTGAATTAGTAACCAGCGAAAAACGTTGCCGAAATGAGGGCAAATCAACATCGCGCAAATCAACCCCATTAATCACAACATTGCCAAAATCGCTTTTCTTTAAACCGGCGATAATCAATGCCATTGTTGTTTTTCCGGAGCCGCTTTTGCCCACAACCGAAACTTTTGCCCCTGCACTCACTTTGAGATCCAGGGCTTCAAAAACTGTTTTTCCGGTGGGGTACCGGTAATAGATGTCGCGCAAGTCAACCCCAGTGGGTTGATTGGGTGCCACACGAAACAGCGTTTGCCCGGTTCCTTCTTCAGGCAAATCAAATAGCTTGCCCAGTTTATCCATCGATGTCTGCAAGGTATAAAAGGTCGCCAGGCTTTGTACCATCTTGTCCGTAGAGTTAAGAAGAATAAGGGTCATCAGTTCAGCAGCCACCAGCTGGCCCAGTGTCAGCATATTGTTTAAAACCAGCCATCCCCCCCAGGCAAGAACCCCAGCGTTTGCAACTGCAAATAAAACAAAACCCGCAATTTGCTGCCGAAAAACAATGCTGAAATGGGCTTTTCTCGCATCCAGGTAATCCATAATTTTTTGGTTGGCTTCAAGCAATGCAAAACGATTGTGGGCATTGATTTTAAAGTTCAACTGACACCGTGCCAGTTCTTGGAGCCAGTACGCCATAACATACTTATAGGTGGACTCTTCGATATTGGTTTTGACGGCCCGGTAGCCCAAAAGCGCTATCCCGATTACCGCCAGAACAAAGATTGCATCAAAACCAAGCAAGAACGGACTGTAAATTCCAATTAAAATAATGGAAAGTAAAAATTGAAGCCCCGCATTAGGGATATCCAGAAACAGCTTGGCAATGCTTTTTTGGGCACTGACCGTGTCAAAAAATCGGTTAACCACTTCTGGTGGATAATTTTGCCCAAAGGCATCAATGGTTGCTTTGGGAATGTGCCGGGCCAGGCGCAGTGAAATTCTTGCAAAAATGCGCCGCTGAAGAATTTCAACCAGATAGACTTCCAGTGCACGTATTAACCCATTGAAAGACAATCCCAGAAAGATTAGCAGGGTTAATATCACCAGCGGTTGCAAAAAAATACCACTTGCAATGGTATTTATCAGAGCCTGTGCAGCAAGTGGAATTGACAAATTCAACAAGCTGCTAATGCTTGTGTAAACCAGCAATGACAGTAAATCAGCTTTGTCTTCGGAGAGAAAAAGGAAAAGTCTTCTCAACGGCTGAATTTTACTGGTCGCCTGCATATTAACTCTGTATCCCTGCGAATGAAGATGACTGTCTAAGCAATAACAATTCTTATTTTATCACCGAATAACCTGATTACCGAATAAGTTCGCAATATCTTGTTATATAGGATTTTTTTCGTTTAAAAAAAGCAATGATAAAAATCATTGCTTTTAAAAAAATTTAAAAATGAGAAAAAAATAAAACAGACAGGTTCTTCAGCGAACAAGCAGTTAAGAACCTTGCTTTTCTGGACTCTCTGCATCATGCTCACCCGAAACAGATTCATCATTTGTCTTGCTCTCAGCGTTATTTTCTTCTTGAGCTACGGTTGAGTTTTCTGTTGATGGGCTGTCTTGTGCAGCTTCTGTAACCGCTTCGTCGAGTATTTTTTCTTCTTTAGAGGGCTTTTCAGAAAGTCCTTCTTTCTCTTGTAATTTTGCTTTGCTCGTCTGGCTGTTGTTCTTGGGTGTTTGATCAAGCTCAAAAGTCAGTTGAACCAGTGCCATTGGCGTTGCATCACCCCGCCGAGGGGGCAAACGAAGGACTCTGGTGTACCCGCCAGAGCGACCTGAAAACCTTGGGGCCAAATCATTGAAAATATGGTTCAGTAACGATTGTTTTCGGGGCTTTCCGTTGTCTTCTATCACTTGGTAATCCACATTGTAAATCATTTTGCTGGCAAGACGAATCGCATGTAAATCTCCACGCTTTGCAAAAGTAACCACTTTGTCTGAAAGTTGACGCAATGCTTTTGCCCGAACCAGTGTTGTTTTTATTTCTTGATGTAAGAAAAGGCTGGTAACCAGTGAACGCAACATTGCCTTTCTTTGATCGGCGGGTTTACCCAAGTGGGGCTTTTTTAATCGGTGTCTCATAATTTTATATGTCCTGCACTGTATGCCTTGTGTTAATGCTTAAAATTAATCTATTTCTACTGGGTAAACAACGCCTTCAGGATCTGGACGCAAATCCAATCCAAAGGCCCTTAAGCGTTCTATAACTTCATCGGATGATTTTTTTCCGAAATTTTTTATATTCAGTAAATCTTGCTCTGACTTAACAAGCAGTTCTGAAATGCTATTAATATTTGCTCTTTTTAAACAGTTAAAAGCTCTAACAGAAAGTTCAAGGTCTTCTATTGTAATATTTGGGGCTGCACTTTCAGTCTCATTCGTATCTTCTTGCATAACAGGTGATGCAATGAGTGTGGGTGTGCCATTTAAAGAAGCAATCGGTACTAAATGTTCAATGAGCATATTTGCTGCTAGGCTGACTGCACGGGTAACCTCAATGCTGCCGTTACTCCAAACCTCAAGATAGAGTTTATCAAAGTCAGTTCTTTGGCCCAATCGTGTGTCTTCTACGCTATATGAGACCCGGCGAACAGGCATGTAAACAGCATCCAACGTGAGGGTATCCAAAGCTTTGTCTGATGTATCAGTTTCAGCAACAACGTAACCTTTGCCGATTTCAGCGGTTAATACAGCATTGATCGATCCTCCATCAGCAATTGTACAAATAGGCCAATTGGGGTTAATTACTTTTGCATCAGCAGGAAGCTCTAAATCTCCAGCAACAACTGGTCCTGGCTTACTCACATTTAGACGAATGTAGATAGGTTCATCACTTTCGCTTTTTATAACAACCCCTTTTAAATTAAGCATTAAATCCAATACATCTTCAACAACACCCGGGATAGCTGTAAATTCATGGGATATTCCATCAATACGAATTGATGTAATGGCACATCCTTCAAGGCTGGATAGTAGTACTCGCCGTAATGAATTACCGAGTGTTGTACCGTATCCTCTTTCTAAAGGCTCAATAACAAATTTTCCGTAAATCGAACCGTCTGAATCTGTTGTAGTTGTAATACATTTGATATTTATTGGATGTTCCATAAAACTATTATTGCTCCGATTTTACCAATCAATTGAAATAATTTAAAACTGAGTTAACGAGAATAAAATTCAATAACCAATGCTTCTTTTAAGTTAGGATCTAAGTCTTCTCGCTGGGGAACTTCTTTAAATTTTGCAGCAAAGTTTTCTAAATCAGCTTCAATCCAGTGGTTTTCTCTTTCCGTGTAATATGGATTGACTTCTAAGAGTTGCTTTACAAACTTTTTGCTTTTTTCACGAATTGTAATAATTTGGCCTGGTGATACCTCATATGAGGCAATATCAACTTTGCGGCCATCCACCTTAATATGACCATGACATACCAGTTGTCTTGCTTGAGGGAGCGTTGCAGCAAGTCCTGAGCGGTACACAATTTTATCAAGGCGACTTTCCAGATATTGGAGCAAAATTGTACCAGTTACCCCTTTTTTCCGGACAGCTCTGTTGTAAGCTCTGCGAAGTTGTTTCTCACGAAGCCCATATGTGAACAAAATAGCCTGTTTGGCAGAAAGCTGAATAGCATATTCTGATGATTTCTTTCTGACGCTGGCACTTTTGCCGGGTGGAGACATTCGTTTTGTTGAACCAAAAAATTTCGGGTTGATGTCAAGTACATTTCCATCAGCAATTTTTCGGCTTAATCTTTTAATCGGACCACGATAACGGGACACAGAATACTCCTTACATTTATAATTCGCTTAAACACGTCTTCGTTTCGGCGGACGACATCCATTATGAGGAATTGCTGTCACGTCACGAAGGGATGTTATTTCAATACCAGAAGCGCTAATAGCTCTCACTGATGTCTCACGACCTGACCCTGGACCAGAAAACCGGATTTCTGCCGTTTTGCCGCCATGTTCGATAAATAGTTTTGCAACAACTTCAGACGCTGACTGGGCAGCAAAGGGAGTTCCTTTTCTTGCTCCTTTAAAACCAACAGCACCAGCACTGCTCCAGGCAATTACATTACCTTTTGGATCTGTTGCACAAACAATGGTATTGTTGAAAGTTGACTGAATATGAACAATGGCATGTGGGATATTCTTTTTCTTGTCTTTCCGTTTAGACCGGGTTGTCTTTTCTGCCATTTAACGTTTTACTCCGAAAGTTGGGATTTAATTACAGTGTAGGTCTCTGTGAGTCTTAATTTTTTAAGTCTATGAGACTTTTTTGCCTTTTTTCTTGCCTCGACGGGTTCTTGAGTTGGTTTTGGTTCTTTGACCTCTGCAAGGCAGTCCTCTTTTGTGACGCATCCCGCGTCTGCAATTAATTGCTGTTAGACGCGCTATATCCATTGCCATTGAGCGGCGTAAGTCACCCTCAACTTGATAATTTTTTTCAATTTCGTCCCGCAAGCTGTTAATCTCTGATTGCGTCAAATCGTCCGTACGTTTATCAGGATCAATGCCAGCAGTGGATAATATTTTTTTGCTGGCCACAGGACCAATACCATAAATATAGGTTAGTGCAAATAGTAGTTTTTTATTTCTTGGTAAATCCACACCAACAATTCTGGCCATGGTTTCTCCTAAGTCGCATAATATTTTTTCAGGCTATAAAATTAAATCAAACATAAAACACAATCAAGCGCTTCAAAACTAGATTTTTACCCCTGGCGTTGTTTATGTTTTGGATCTTCTTTGCAGATGATGGTTACATGCCCTCGACGGCGAATCACCCTACATTTTTTACACATCTTTTTAACTGATGTCCTGACTTTCATAACAATTTTCCGTTCTTCTTACTTTTATCTTTGTCTGCTTATTTTAGCCGATAAGTAATTCGGCCACGGGTAAGGTCGTAAGGTGACAATTCAAGCTTAACCTTATCACCAGGCAATATGCGGATAAAATTTTTACGAATTTTACCCGATATATGGGCTAAAATAATTAATTCATTTTCTAGTTGGACTCGAAACATCGCATTGGGCAAAGACTCAAGCACTGTTCCTTCCATTTCAATGACGTCTTTGGCCATTTTTGAGAAGCGCTTCCATTTTTAAACAGGCAAAAGTGTGAGAATTTCAGGCTCACCTTTTGTGACCACTACTGTATGCTCAAAATGAGCTGAAGGCAAGTGATCTTTTGTAAGTACGGTCCAGTTGTCTTCTGCTGTATAAACATCATCGCCACCAAGGTTAAACATTGGCTCGATGGCCAGAACATTGCCAGCTTCCATCACAGGACCGCTGTCGTCTGTTCTGAAGTTATGAATAAAGGGGGGTTCATGAGGCTTTCTCCCAACACCATGGCCGCCATAGTTTCGGACCATGCCAAATCCATATTGAAGACAAACATCTTCAATTGCCCCAGATATTTCAATGAGCCGGTTTCCAGCAAGCATTTTTGAAATGCCGGCAAGCAAGCCCTCGTTTGTGGCTTTAAGCAATTCTTTAAGCTCATCAGATATCTTACCAACTGGCCAGGTGACCGCAGAGTCAGAAACCATCCCTTTGTAAGTTGTGCCACAATCCACACTGATAATATCGCCTTCTTTAAGGACGCGCTCTGAAGGAATCCCGTGAACTACTTCGTCATTCACAGAAACACACAATGTTCCTGGGAAGCCGTAAAGCCCTTTAAAGGTTGGTGTACCCCCGTTAGAGCGGATGAATGCCTCTGCCAGATCGTTTAATTCTTGCGTCGTTATACCGGGCTTAATGGCTTCAGAAACGGTCATATGGGTTTCTGCATTAATTTTGGCAGCACTGCGTATTAGGTTGACTTCGTGTCTTGACTTTTTATCAATTCGTTCAGCTGGCATGAAAAGGCACTTTCGGTTGTTTCATTGAAACTTATGATGCCGCAAGAAACGGCAGAATAATCTGGTCAATTTCGCTTGCAATTTGATCTGGAGATTGCTCACCATTAATTTCGCAAAGCAGGTTCTTGTTTTTAAAGTATTCGATTAACGGGTCAGTTTCAAGCGCATATTCTCGCAGGCGTTTCACCACGGTTTCTTCAGCATCGTCTTTGCGTTGAAACAAAACGCCGTTATCAATCGGACACAGCCACTCTGTATGCCCGTCCGTTGTTGATTCAATTGGCTTAAATCCGTCAATATTAATATTGTAAACATGGGCGTTTTCCTGAGTACAAAATCGCCGCCCAGTGGCACGCTTTTTCACGGTATCCATGCCAATGTTTAAATAAATTGCTTTGCCAAAGACCAAAGCACCCTGCTCGGCTTTGCAAAAATCATCCAGTATTTCAGCCTGCTCTTTGCTTCTTGGAAAACCATCAAGAATAAAGGCAGGTAAATCAGGACATGCCTTCATCAGGCGCTTAAAATGAACAGTAAAAACTTTTGCCACCGTTTCAACCGGAACCAAGCGACCGTTGTCTATAAATGAACAAATTTCGGCCTTCAACTCAGGGTCAGTATTTTCTTTGACAATGGCTCTAAATGTCGCTCCCATATCAAAGGTTGGTAGCTGATACTTTTCATTTAAGAGCCTGGTTTGCGTTCCTTTTCCGCCATTCGGTGGGGCGATAAAGGGGAACAGGTATTTACAGTTGGACGTCATTGCTTTTATTTCTTAGGTTTTAAGAAAACCTTGGTATTGTTTGGCCAGTAAGTGAACACGAATTTGATTGACCGTATCGAGTGCAACACCAACCATAATAATGAGTGATGTTGCGCCAAGACCAGCAAGGGTTGAGATACCAGTCAATGTGGTGGCTGAGCTTGCCATCAACGTGATTGACGCCAAGGCAAAAGCGCCAATAAACGTAATTTTACTCAGTATTTCCTCCAGTTTTTCAGCTGTTGGACGACCTGGTTTAATGCCAGGAATAGAACTGCCATATTTCTTTAAATTGTCGGCAATTTCACGCGGCTGCATACTGGGAACAATGGAGGCGTAGAAAAAAGTAAAGAAAACGATTAATAGAAATTCCAGAATAATATAGGCTGGTTTTCCTGCAGACAAAAAGGTTTCGTAAAACCGCACGATTTCAAAGAGAATGCCGGTCGGTTGCTGCTGTTGCAACAGTGCAAAGATAGTACTTGGAAACGCAAGAACCGCAAATGCAAAAATGATGGGCATCACACCAGAAGGATTAATTTTAAACGGAATATGTGTATTCTGACCGCCATATATTTTTCGGCCGACCTGGCGTTTGGCACTGACGATAAAAATCTTTCGCGTGGCTTCTTGCAATACAATAATTAAGCCAATAATTCCCAGGTAAACCGCAAGCAGAACAATCAACATGAAAGATTTCTGCCCGTCCCCCGAAACCAGCTGCTCCGTTTTTTGCCAATAGAACGGAATTCGCGACAGAATGCCTGAAAAAATCAGCAACGAAGCACCATTGCCAATGCCCCGCTCAGTAATTAATTCTGATAACCATAAGGCAAATACAGCACCCGCCGTAAGCACCAAGACTGCCAGTGAGTAAAAAACCCATGGATTTAGCCCAGGTGAAATTGCACCCGCACTACCAATCAGGCGCATAACAAGAGCGGCTTGCACCAATGCTAAAAATACCGTTAAATAACGGGTGTACTGTGAGATTTTTCGACGCCCTGATTCGCCTTCTTCTTTCTGCATTTCTTCAAGTTGAGGGATAACAACCGTCATCAGTTGCATAATAATTGAAGAGGTAATGTAGGGGCCGATTCCTAAAGCCAAAATGGAAATGCTGCTCAGCGCACCTCCCGAAAACATGTCTAGAAAACCCAGCATCTGATTGCCCAACAAGGCTTGTATTTTTTCGGGCTGCACTCCCCACACTGGGATTTGAGCACCCAGACGAAATACAGCCAGCATTAACAACGTGAAAATAAGTTTATTTTTTAAACCCGATGTCTCCATCATGGCTTTTAAATTGTCGATGCCAGGCAACCTAAAAGAAGCTGTTTTTTCACGTGTGGATGCCAACGGTTAATCCTTTGTTACGGCAGCAACTGCGGGGGCAATCAGTTTAATTTCACCACCAACGGCATTGATTTTATTCTTGGCTGACGGTGTTACGTAATGCGCTTCAATATTGATTTTGCGAGTGATTTCACCGTTTCCCAACAGCCGGACACCATCGTGTCTGTTTTTCATTAATCCACCAGAAATTAATAGGGCATAAGTCACCGTATCTTCTTCAGGCAGTAGTATTTGCTCAAGATCGCCGATGTTTAACTCAAGCCAATTTCTGCGTTTTGTTAACGCTTTAATGAAATGCATTTTGGGCATTTGCCGGTAACCAGGCATTTGACCCCCTTCAAAACCTCTTTTCCTTGAACGGCCTGAGCGTTGACCCTCACCGTTGTGACCCCGATTACAGGTTTTTCCAGCCCCGGAGGCACGGCCACGGCCAACCCGCAGTCTTTTTTTGGTGGCACCTTTTTGTGGCCGAAGGTCACCTAAGGACAAAGCACTTTTTTCTAAACTCTGCTCATTTTGATTTTCTGAAGGCATTGCATTTTCTGTCATAACCGGGCTTAAGCAACCTCCTCAACCGTTAATAAGTGTGAAATTTTGTTAATCATCCCGCGGATAATGGGCGTATCATATTGAAAAACACTGCGCTGTGAGCGTTTGAGCCCAAGCGATGCAGCCACACGCCGGTGTTTCTCAGGCCGTCCCAGTAAACTTCGGGTTAATGTGATTTTTAATTTTTTTTCGGAACGTTCTTTTTTTTGCTCGTTTTGCTCAGAAGCTGAATCGTTTGGATTGGAGTCTGTTGTCATAATGGATGTTTCTTTTATTAGGGATGTTGTTAATTTTAAAAGGGGGATGACTTTTTAAAATAAAATTTCTTTAACCGTTTTTCCCCGATCTGCAGCAATGGACTGAAATGAACGAAGTTCGGAAAGGGCTTGAATGGTTGCTCGGGCCGTGTTTAACGGAGAACTTGAACCCAAAGACTTACATAAAATATCACCAATGCCAGACAGATCCAGAACAGCCCTGGCTGAACCACCCGCAATAACCCCTGTACCTTCAGAGGCAGGCTTTATGACAATAATGCTACCGCAAACTTTTGTTGTAACTGGATGCGGAATGGTTGTCTTGTGGAACGGCACAGTTACCAGATTTTTCTTTGCACTGGCCACAGCTTTTTGAATAGCACCAACCACCTCGTTGGATTTACCAACGCCCAGGCCGACTTGACCATCACTGTTGCCAACCACCACAATGGCTCGAAAGGAAAGTTTTTTCCCGCCTTTGACAACTTTCGTCACCCGTCTGATTTGAATAACTTTTTCTTTGAAATCGTTTTTAGGATCTTCCGGCTGAGCCTGATGACTGTCTTTGCGACCACGCCCGCCTTCTCTGGAGTCTTTACTGCCACGGCCACGGCCTCTTCGGCCACCGGGTGCATTTGCAGGGTCTTTTGAACGTGATGAAGATTCTGGTGCCGTTTTTTGCGTGCTATCAGAAACGGCAGCTTGAGGATCAGCAGTCGCAGCTTCTGATGGCTGATTGCCTTCCGGATTAGTCTCTTCTGCTGTTTCTACTTTATTGCTGTCCTGATTTGTAACCTGGTTATCTTGGTGAACTTGTTCGTTATTTTCTTCAGGTTGCATGGCATCATTGGGCATTGAACGGAAATCCTTATTTCGTATTGTCTGTTTCTTTTATTTTTAATCAAAAAATTAAACGGTTTATATACGCCAGTATTACTCAAAACAAATAAAATAGGCATTTTGCAAGAGCAGGTCTTAAAAATATTATTTTAAGACTTGGCGTCTCCAAAACTGGAATTAAAACTTTCTTAACGCTTATTATTTTGTGATGCGTGTCGCACCAAGGCTAAAACTTAGAATTAACAAGTTAGCAAAAGCAGTGGTGGGTGACAAGCAGAATTTTAAAATAGCGTGCCGATGAAAGCCAAGCCTCGGGCAAGCAGTGCCCCTGAGCCAAATGCAATGACCCAGGAACCCAACAGAACAATGGTGCTTTCTTTAAAGCCACGTTCCTTCCAAATCACGGTGGCTGAGGCAAAACACGGCACAAAGAGGGTAATTACAATCAAGCAAGTGAGCAGTTGTATTTCGGTTAATCGATCCGCCATAACGTATAACCCAGCTGCCCCAAAGTCGCGACGAACCAGGCCCATTACAAAAACCTGTGCGGTTTCAGCAGGCAAAAACAACAGCGTGTTAATCATTGGGCCTAAAGCATTCTGAATTTGTGTTAACCAGTTTAAACTTTGCAGTACGGCAACCAACAACGACCCTAAGAAAAACAACGGGGCGGCCTCATTCACAAAAACAAGCGTTCTTATCCAGGTTTTTTTTGCAATGTTTTTCAGCTCAGGCATGCGCATGGGCGGTAAATCAAGCACCAGGCTGCTGGATCGGCCCGGAAGCATTTTGTTCAAAATGGTGCCCAAGCCAACCAGAATGCAGAACAACACAACACAATAAATAAACCACGCCTTAAACCCGCCCGCTTTTGCCATCAACGCAATGAGAACACCCAGCTGGGCTGAGCAGGGAATAGTAATGGCCAAGATGGTTGAGGCAATGGTTCGCTCTCGGTTGGAATTTAAAACCCGGGTTGAGACCGTTGCCATGGTCACGCAGCCTAAGCCCAATATTAAGGGAATTACCGCACGTCCGTTCAGTCCAAGCTTGCAAAGCAGGCCATCACTCATTGCAGCCAAACGGGGCAGGTAGCCGCAATCTTCAAGAATTGAAATATAAATGTAAAACCCGAGGACCAGAGGAAATAACACGCCAAGAATATAACGCACACTCATCGTGAGAACGCCAAATTCACCGGCAAGCAAATTGTATAAAAAGGTGTCTGGTTGCGCCAATTTCGAAATGGCAAACTGTATCAGCGGAACCAGTCCAGGCCATGACCCTGCGTTTTCGCCCAGCATAAATTGACTCTCGGTAATAGTAACCAAATCACCGGCAACCCAGATGCCCACAACCTGGTACAACAACAACAGAATAACCAGCATAACCGGCACCGCCACAAAGGGATTCAGCAACCACTGGCCTGCTTTTTGGGAAAACACGGGTTTATTAGCTCCAGTGGCACTTGCATTGTTGTTTTTGACCACCTGCGCCACCAGGCCATTGACATATTGGCGCCGTAAGCCATAAATTTTCAGCCGGTCACCCATATTGTTTTCAAGCTGTTTAATCGCTTCAGAACCAGGGCTGTCCGGCAGTGGAAATCCTGTTGAGGCTGCCTTAAGCGCGCTTTCTTTAACAGCTTCAACCCCTTCTTTTAAGACAGCAACCGTTGGCAAAACCGGTACCCCCAGAAGGGCAGACAGTTTCTCAGTGTCAATGCTGATATTCCTGGCCTTTGCTTCATCCATCTGATTTACAGCAACCACCAGCTTGACCCCGTAATCAATTAACTGCTGGGTAAAAAACAAATCACGTGACAATTGGGTCGCACTGACCACATTAATCACCACATCGGCATTTAAAATGGTTTTTTCAGCAATCCGCTCTTCTTCACTTAAACCAGACAATCCGTAAACCCCAGGGGTGTCCATCACTGTGATTTCAGCAGTGCTTGTTGCCGGATCCGGTTTTTGCTGCAATTGCCCCCGGGGGATGTCAACGGTTGTGCCAGGGAAATTAGAAACGTTAACGTACAGCCCCGTAAACGCATTAAAGAATAATGATTTGCCAACATTGGGATTGCCAGCCAGCGCAATGGTTTTGATGGCTAATTCTTGATGGGTGACAACTGGATTGGCAGCGTGCATTAATTCATCCTGTGGGTAAGGTTATTCCGGTTGGGTCAACTGATTCAGCAATATCGTCTTACCTTTAAGCTACGGATGAAAGATTTCACCGCGTATGTCTTTGCAATATTCTCGGCCCAGGGCTATTTCTAAATTGTTTAATGAAATAACAACGGGACCACCGGGTATTTTGGCAGAAATGGCAACAGTCTGGCCAACCAGAATCCCGAGGCGGACAGTCATTGCCGCCGTATCGGCATTGTTTATTTCCGTAATCCGAAAATTTGATCCGGTTTTTGCTTGATCCAGGCTAATGATTTGACCTGGGCTATAAAGGTTGGATGGCATTGATCAAAGTTTCAATCCATTAAAAAGGGTGTTGATTCTATAAAAAAATTATATCGCCCTAAATTGTGGCGCAATTGAGAAAAATTATCAAATCGTATTACATTCCCCGTTTTCTCAGTAAAATAAAGCGCACCAGACAGAAAAAGATTTTTAAAATCAAAAAACAATATTAGCAAGCGAGGCAAGCAGTATAACTATGGCAAAAATTTTTCCGTTTAAAGGCACGCGCTACAACCCTATCCAACTTGAAGCAGCCGGTTACACACTCAGCGATGCAGTCGCCCCACCGTACGATGTGATTGACTCCAACCTACAACAAGCCCTCATGAAACAATGCCCTGCCAATTTTGTTCACGTGGATCTCAACCCTGCCACCCCCAAGGACAATACGCAAAACAATCCATATACGCGGGCTGACCATATTTTTCAGTCCTGGGAGAATACCGGCATGGTTCAGCATGAAGCAGCGCCCGCGATTTATGCCTATTCACAGTCTTGGGAAGATTTGGACTCAGAAACCGGCAATAAAAAAACCGTTGAGCGCAAAGGGGCTGTTGCATTATTGGCTTTGGAACCTTTTGAAACGGGAACAATCCTGCCGCACGAGCACACGCTAAAGGGCCCTAAGCTGGATCGTTTAAACCTGATGCGTAGTACTGAAACCAATTTAAGCCAGATTTTTATGTTGTACAGTGACCCGGATCAATTGCTGGAAACGCTTTTCTATTCCAGTCAAACAGAAACTGGTCAAAGTGAACAGGACGCCTGGCAAGAAGTTTTTGATGCGGATAACGTCTGCCACCGGTTTAAACCCGTGACAGACTCAAAATCCATTGCAGCCTTGCAGGCGATGCTGCAAGAGAAATCCTTGTTAATAGCAGATGGCCATCACCGCTTTGAAACCGCCTTGGCTTTTCAGCAAGAAGTCCGCGAGCAAATTCAAGAAAAAACAGGAAAACAACCAGAGCCCGGAAGTTTACTCAGTGATTACTGCATGGTCTTTCTCACCAATATGGACAACCCTGGGCTCAAGGTTTACCCGACTCACCGGGTTTTGTACCGCTGGCCTGAAGGCTTTGACGAAGCACAATTTGAAGAAAAATTAGCCGCTTCTTTCAGCGCGGTTGGGCAATTCAGCCCAGTTAAGCAAAATGAACAGGCCGGTCAACCCGCCATTGTCTTTGCGTACCGTTCACAAAGTAGCAAGACGCAAACAGCATATACCCTCAAAGAGGGCATCAAGCCCGATGCATTGCCTGACTTGCTGAATACATTTGATGCAGCTTTACTGGAAGAATTGGTGTTTAAAGGCCTGTTCAAAAAAACAGGCGAGGTGTTAAAGCATGAGAAATTCTTGGGATTTTACCGCGATGAACAGGCCATTGAGACACTGTTAGAAAACAAAGAAGCCGTTGCCGTTTTTTATCTTGCTGCCCCATCAATCAAACTGATTGCAGCCATTTGTCAAAACGGGCACCGCATGCCTCAAAAATCGACATACTTCTATCCCAAAATTCTCAGCGGTTTGGTCACCTACCTGTACCGCCAATTTGAAGCTGGCGACAATACCCATGCGCTTCACTCAGTCGTTGATTCGGTCTGCCCTGTTTCTTTAAAATCCGCTGAAAGTCCTGCGCTAATATAGGGGATTTTTTTCCTTTCCGCAAACGAACCGAAAGCAAAAATAAGCCTCGTAAATTTCTTACAAGGCTTATTTATTTGAATGGATTTAATCTGTTGCTGCAGGGTTACTGGCTAACTTGGACAGTAATCGGTTGATCCAGTTTAATTTCCAGTTGCTGTCCAGCACTGATTTCAACGGCCTTGCCTTTTTGAACAGCCGCAACCACAGCACCAGCACCACCCCCGATAGCAGTACCATAAACAGCACCTTTGCCCACTTTACCACCAGACAGTGGGGCAATCGCGGTTCCTGCTGCGGCACCAATGGCAGCACCCAGACCGGTTTTACCTGCGGCTTTTAAAATGCGGCCTTTGGTGTCATCGCCGTGCAGCATGCCATCATCGGTCGCAATGGAGCCTTCAATCATGTAGCGTTGTCCACCAGGTGTGACAATTTCATTAAAGTCAATATCCATTAAACCGGCTTTACCCACACGGCCAGCAGGTTTAAGCTCGACAATTTTGCCCATAATTTTGCTGCCAACAGGAATAATGGTCAGATTGTCGGCGCTGCTTAATGGCTGATTGACTGTTAATTCAATTTCATCGCCAATTTTGTTGGTTTCTGAGCTTAGCATGCCCTGATTTAGTGTGCCTGTAAATTTTGTGTTGGCCGGAATGGTTGCAATACGGGCCTGAAGAGCTTTTTTGTTGCTTTCTGCAGTTGGATTTGCCGCAATGTCCCCCTGCATGGCAATGCGGCTTCTTAAATTATCAACCATCACTGCAACTTCAGCGCGGGTTGCAGGTTGCAAGGGCTCAATGGTTTTACCGGCTTCTGGGTTGTTTGCAAAAATTTGGGCAGAAATACTGGCTGCAATGCCGGTTCTTGCCCAATCTGGAATCATGGCAGAATCAGCATAGGCTGCCAATATTTGATCGACCTGTTGGTTGCTGGGCATTGGAATTCTGGCGGCATTGGACAAAACGGCCATGGCTTCTGCCCGGGTAATGCTCTTGTTTGGCATAAATTCCCCGCTGGGGTAGCCACGAACCAATCCGGTTTTACGAACCGTTTCAATGGCCGGATAAGCCCAGTTGCTTGTCATGACATCTGAGAAAGTCTGCTCGCCAGATGGAGTCATTTTTAAGTCCAGTGCCTTGGCAAGAACGGCGGAAAATTCGGCGCGGGTTACAGACCCATTGGGACGAAATGTACCGTTGGGATACCCGGAAATGACACCCGCTGATGAGAGTTTCTCAATGGCGCCATTGGCCCAGTTGGATTGAATATCCACAAACATGGCAGCCATCGCTGTCAGCGGTAACAATGAAACGCCGAGACCCAGTGCCAGGTTAAGGGTGTACTGTTTGATTTTTTGTTTTTGAAGGTTTGCCATAATAATGTCTCCTCTGATCATTGAATATAACGCTTATCTTTTTTTATGGTCTTGTCGTGACTACCTGTTATTAAAATATATAGTTCTGAGTATGGTTGGTTCTTTTTGGCAGAGCTTGCCTAAAATCTACGTTTATTTGAAATCTGCCAATATAAGAAATGCAAGAATCCGCTAATTTTTGGAAAGTTTAAGAATAAAGAAAACACAACAATGATTTTTGCTTATTGTCAACAAACCAAGTTGATGACCCGTTATTTTTACCACAAAGCCCATGATTCTCATAGTACAGGCAATGGGCAAAGACCGTGAACCCGAGTAATCTGTTTAAAGTCAACACTTCTAAAGCCAGATACAGCAGGCAATACGGCACCTTTACTAAATCTCAAAATGAAAAAAAAGTAACCGCATTGAGCAATTTCTGGTTTAAAAATGTTTTATTAATATAAAGGGTCTCAATCACTTAAGGGCTATAAGGCTTGTCTGTATCAAGTCTGATTTTAAGACAGTGTCAAAGTGATTGTAGTGACTTTGTAAAACAATATTCCCTTAATCTGGCATAGCAAAAGGCTAAAATAATACACCGATTCATTGGCATTCGTGGTGAAGAAGATGTCAAATTTCTATGCTTCAGTGTAAAATAAAAGTTATGGAGTTAATTAATGGCGGCTCAGCAAGGATTAATGACACCCAAGTCATCATCAGGCTCTGAAAAACCTGAAGAAAAGAAGCCTAAAAAAACTGTAAACGATTATGTTGATTTAATTGAAACCGTTGCAAGGGTAGAGTACAGCAGGTTACCAAACCACTTAATTGACTATATTGAGGTGGTCAATATTGGTGCCATTGCAGTCCATGTATTACTCACGTCAAATCCAGACAGAGAGTACAACGTAACTTACTTGTCGACGGCAATGAAGTGGGCAATTCGAAATGAGTTGCGCTACCGCTACAAATGGTATTCGTTAAAACAGGTCAGCATGGATTCCTCGCAAGAGGAAGGCAAAAACGGAGAAACATCGGGCAAGGTTGATGAAGGCTTTGAAGTGGATAAACCCAAAGCCCGTGAAGCTATGTATGAAGCCATCCTGTCGGTTGACGGTATGATGGAGGCCGAAAACCCCCATGAAATCAGAGACAGTGCTTATACGCCTGAAGAAAATTCTGAAATAAAAGAAATGGCAAAAGTAGTCCGCGATGTGATTGCCAAACTGCCAGATCGGGAACGCAAGGTTTTAGAAGATCGGTTTTTCAAAAACAAAAAAATGCGAGAAATTGGTGAATCACTCGGCATTTCTCCGTCACGAACGTCCCGGATTGTGCAAGCAGGTCTGGACAAAGTTAAAGTGGAGCTCAAACGTCGCGGCTATAATCCTGAATTTTAAAACAATTTAGTTTTAGAAACTGTTGTCAATACACAAGCTGTTTTTTTACTGAATACGTTGAATATACATTGGATTTCCAAAAGAACTGAGTCACAAGCTAAGGCCTGATATAAGTAGCTCTTTTCGACAAAACCTGTTTTTCCAGGGCTTTTAAGTACACTTTGGGGTCAACGTACTGCTTACGGAAATGTACTTCAAAGTGCAAGTGCGGCCCAGTTGCATTACCGCTGCGACCCACACGGGCAATCGGTTGACCGGCAAAGACTTGCTGGCCTTGTTGAACCAAAATCTCCTGGTTGTGGCCATACAACGTGAATAACTGGTTGCCATGGCCCAGAACAACCACGTTGCCGTAGCCACCATGTTGTCCGCTAAACATTACAAAACCAGACTGGGGTGCAAAAACTGACTGGCCTTGTGGCGCTGCAATATCAATGCCGCTGTGAAACTTCTGCCGTTTTGTAAAAGGATCACTACGCCACCCAAACCCAGAGGTAAGCTTACCTTTTACAGGGGCAAACGCTAATCTTTCTGTCCAGGCTACAGAGTGCATCACACAAGCTATAATAAATACACCCTTTATAAACAGGATTAGGGAGCTTACTGTACTTCTAACAACCATAAACCACATGCTTTTTAGATTACTATATAGAATACCTTTGACAACTCCTTTGCTTTCCTGAAAGTTGCCGTAAAATTAATGTTCAAATAACAAGAAGAAGGTATTTTTTTGGTTTTTTTGTGTCAATACGAGATTTTTTCAAAAAAATTTTAGTATTGCTCGTTGCTTATTTAATAGAGATGATAGAACAGAGGAATGAAGTGTTTTAAAGGCTATTGTGTCTTGGTTGTTAGAAACGGCAAAATATTCTTATTTTACCAGGCTTCAATCTCGCCATTATGACCTTCACTAACAGTTTTTATTTCTTGGCAATCACTTGCATAATAATTGCCTGGCTGAATTTTTGCAGACGCTTCAAGCCCCAATGCTTCTGAGTAACCGGTAATTGGTGTTTCACTAAACACCAATTCGGTAAGCTGACCCAGACCTTTGTGTGCATACTGATTAAAAACCAATAAGCGGATAGGACCACCGTGAGTTTCTGACAATAAAAGGGTATTAACCCGCATACAAAATAATGCCTGGTGTGTAAGCAAATCATCCAGTAAAATACATTCTTTTTGACCTGCAGCATTGTGCTGAATTAAATATCGAGCAGCCGGTAATGGTTTTACCCGGTGAAGTAGTTCAGTCACAATAAAGCCTTCCCAGTCTGCTCGGTATGTCAAGCCCTCAGAAAATACAATGCGCCGGTTTTGTTGCAGTATGTTAAATGCCTGAAACGCTTCAATAGAAAATTCAGCGGGCTTTTCAACAAGACCGCTCACACTAACTGTCCAAGTTTTATGACTGTTTATAGGGTTAAGCGGTTTAAATTGTCCAGTATTAACAGCAGGAAATTCAATCAGCAGACTCTGTTTGCTGGTACCTAACGAATTTTCTTTGTTAGCTTCTAAATCGAGGGGGGGGGCTTTGCCAAGGTAAAGACTGTGAAACATAAGGCTTTTATCGTAACACAGAAGTTAGAGATAAAGCTTGGTTATATTTTAATGCAATTTTTACAAGTGTAGCAAATAGATTGAAATTTTTTTGCATTAACAGCAATTCTGATTATCATTGAAAAGGGTTATTTCTAAGCTCTTAACTCAGCAATTGTGTTGATTTTACTTGAGCTTGATCTTAATACAGCGGGGAAACAGCCGAATAATACAACGGGCAAACCCAATGGGTTCATCCCAACGTCTGAAAAAACAATAGCTTACTAAACCCTAATCATCGGGTTAATAGTTAATCTATTGTGTCAAATCCTTTCCTGTGGGTTTTATTTCTATTTTTAATGTCTGGATTGTAATTGATGTCATCAACCGTCTATATGCCACTGATCACGTCATTCAAGCGGAAGCAACCCTTTCCTGCGAATTCTGTAGGCAACCAAAACATTCAGGAAAATCAGCTCCAGCCAGACAGCTTAATTGCAGACACCAGATTTTATGAGCAGGAAAATGGAGCCCAAGTTGGCAGCGTAAAGACACTGCAAAGTCTACAGCGAAACCCTAACGAAAAAGTTCCCCTATCGGCTGTTATAAATGATTTTAATAATACGATGGACGCTCTCGGCGTTGACAACAGTATTCAAAAAGAAGTAGCACATTACTTAACAACAGTACAACTTCATGCAAGCAGTGAGGCACCGAGTG
The DNA here is from genome assembly GCA_038745945.1 of Cyanobacteria bacterium P01_H01_bin.74. GTDB lineage: Bacteria > Cyanobacteriota > Vampirovibrionia > Vampirovibrionales > Vampirovibrionaceae > JBCDLA01. The sequence continues at coordinate 24,199 of JBCDLA010000008.1, forward strand.
AAGCCTATATTAGGCAGACACTGAAAATTTCAGGCAAAACTCTGGATAGATTTATTGCAACAGCCCTTAAAAAGCCTTCTTCAGTTGTTTCTGACTGGGTGGAAGCAATGTTGGGTCAAGATATTCAGTTTCGAAGTGATTTATCACCTGCCGAACGTAACGCATTGCTTCTTCACGAGATTGAGATAGAAAGGACTGAACCAGTAACTCAAACAGAAAAACCAGTAGAAAAAAACATGTCAACACGCATTCAAACGGTTGAGGCAGATAAAATAGACAAAAGTCATATCGAAATTATGGAAACCATTCATCAGCTGACCCAGCAGGCACGGTCTGCATTTCAAACTGAAGAAACGGAAAAAGCTCTTTCACTCATTGATGATGCCTACCAACTTGCATCAGTTGAGTTGAACAATCCCGGGCTTAATGGAAAACTTAAATTGCAGAAGGCCAAGTGGGAAGAAACATTGACAAAAAATGAGGATGCAATTTTAAGCTACAACACCGCAGTCCATTATTTTGATAAAGCCAACCTGTTGGATAAAAAGGCCAAGTCCATGTATAGTCTTGCAGGGTTATATGAACTTCTGGGCAATAGCAATGCTGCTATTGAAAATTATGAAGCTGTTTTAGAATTATCAACACGAACTCCTAGCCTGGATGTGCTGGCCTTAAAATCGCGAAATCACTTGGGTAGTTTGTATGTGTTACAAAAACGTGCTGAGGCATCTATTACAGTATTTAAAGAGGCAGTTTCAAACTTTGATGCAAATGGGCTTTCGGTACCAATTTCCTTTAAAAGTGATGTCTACGCTAATTTAGCGCGTGCTTACCAGACGCTCGGCTTACCTGTTGATGCGAAGCAGCAATACAGCAATGCAATAAAAGCTGCAAAAACTGCAAAAGATAAATCACGTTACACAAATTTACTAAAGCAGTATGCTAATTTAATGGTTGAATCAAACCAGACCGATGAAGCTTTATCGGTTCTGAAGCGTCTGCAAAAACTATGAAAAAAAACATGAATTAAGCAAATTGTTTTTTGTCTTTGTTTTCAAAAAGAATTTTAGCTGAAGTAAAAGTTAAAAAAATTTACCACTAATTGCTGGCTATAATGCCTGTCTTAATTTTATTAAAACGCTCTAAAATTTAACTCAATCACTAAAGTAAGCTGTTAAAATAGTTAGCGACAATATCTTTCAGAGAAGTTGGCGGCTTATTGAGCGGGAAATTAAAAATCGATTTGCCCTTCACCTGAACCTCACAGTTAATGTTGGATAACTGTAATTCACTGAGTAGCGCTTTTACCGGGTCAAGAATATCTGGACTGGGTAATTTGTCGTAAAGCGTCTTTAACCCTTCTAATGTGGTGATATTAATGGTGATGTGGTCAGCGGCAACTGAATTAATTTCAATTACCGCGTTCTCACAAGTCATTGTCAACGCCACAGTGCAAGCCAATTCTTTGGATGGTGCTGCCATGACGTTCCTGCTATTTTTTGTCTTGGGTCGTAATTTTAATAGTCCCGTTTATCTTCCAGTAAGCATGCTCACTATTTTCACCCACTTTACTGGGCACATAGATTTCCATATTTTCAAAGTTATAGGTAATTTCAGCCCCACGCCCTGTTAAGGCATCATAGAGGCCAATTGCCAATTCAGGCCAAGTTTTTGTTTCAGTTAACGCCATTTTATGCTCCTTTGATACATTTTTTTATAATGAAATCATTCATTTAGACCCGGGTGCTCTGTTCAGTCATTTCAATGTTTCATTATTATTATTTTACACGGTTTTTTAAAAGAATCTGCTTGATAACAGCAGTTTTTAGTGTTGTAAAATATTTTATTGTTGATGCAAATGGATTTGCACAATTGCCTATCAATAAGGACTTAATTTTAAACCCAGACTGTCGTTAATACTATGGTGATTCACAGTTTTTGCAAAACGTCACCAGTCCCTTTGTGATTCGTTGCACCAGTTCTGACTGATAACCAGGGTGAATTAGTTGCTCAAAATCATTTGGGTGTGTAAAAAAACCAAGCTCAAGTAAAACCGATGCTGCTTGATGAATACGCGGAATAAACAAACTGTCGTATAAAACCCCGTAACCGTTAAACTCAAACTTGCTGTTTTGCTTAGGCGGCTGTGTTAGTGAAAAATACAGGGTATCGGCCAATGGTTTTGCAAAAACATGATAATAAAATGTGCTGATGCCCCGCTCTTCTAGGGGATTGCGCCCATCGGGTAAAGCATTGTGATGAATGCTTAAAACAATATCGGCATTAACTGCTACGGCAATATTTTGCCTGGCTTGCAGTGAGACAAACTGATCGGTTTCTCGGGTCATAAAAACCTGAAACCCGACCAATGCCAGCGCTGTTTTTAATTGCCGTGAAACGGTTAAATTTAAGGCTTTTTCGGGTAAACCGTTGAGTCCAACCGAGCCCATTTCATCACCACCGTGGCCAGGATCGATTAAAACTCGTGTTTGGCTTAGCGCTTTGGGCAATGTCTTTACGGTGATTTCCCATTGATTTCTTGGGGCGTGCCATATGGGGCTGTATCCAATCATTGGGCGTTTGGTATCAATCCAGACCTCTGTTGTGTTACTGGTAATGCTGCGCCAATGAATTTGCCGAACCTCTGTTTCCTGGGGAGCGTACTGAACAAAATCGCAATGCGACAAAACCCCGTAGAATTGCGCAACCAATCGATTAACAGAGAGACAACCGGGACGGTAACCTGATCCGCTCTCTGGCGGGGTCTCAAGCGTTAACAGGTAGGGTTTTGGAATCGGAAAATTTCCAGAAAGTGCAACAACAACGGTATTGCTTGCTTCCTGGGGATTCACGGTAATGGTTTGCAGCCGTTGTGTAGGCAGGCTAGCAATTTTAACCTGAAAGGCCCAGTCAAAATTAAGATCATCATGATGAATAAAGACCGATCGGTTTTGGGTCAGAAAAACACGACACCAGTTGTCAATCATTTCTGTAACCTGAACCAAAGTACCTTGCTGTTGCGGGCTGGTTCTTGGACCATCCGGCGGGGAAAGCCGCGTGACAGCATGATTGTTTTTCACTTGTGCAATAAGGGGCTGGCTTAAGAACCGAATGCCTAATCCCAAATTAACAGCCTGGCGCGTACCATTGGCTTCAATAATGACATCAGGATAAAAGATAGACGGGGACGGATTGGTTTCATCCAAATATAGACAACTGTTGTCTGAACCACTTTTATCTTGCAAGTGCTTGGCTGTTAAAAAACATGACATCATGCCAGAAACAGTTTTCTGTTTTTCTAAGAATGGCCAAAACATTTCTGCAACCAATTCTCCTTGATAGTAGCCTTCAACCGGTATTCTTGGCATTGTCCAGTGGGGTCTTGCAAAAATAATCTCGCGGGTATCAACTGACCGGCTGGTTTCATTGCTATCAGAAAAAGCTGACAACAGAGGGCTTAGTTTTATTGATGGTTTCTTTGTGGTGGCATTGTTGTTATTAAGCTCAGGCAGTTCCACTGAGACGGTTGCGTTGGTTTGGTCTATAAATAGACTGATGGGTAACCGGCTGGTTTCAGACAGCCAGCATTCCTTCTTTGGGGTCAGTGTTTCCGGGTATAAAACGGGCAAACCGGTCGTTTTAACCCGGTAAGCCGGTACCCGGTAAATGGAATATGTGAGTTCTGCAAGCGGTTCACTGCCGTCAAACACTTGAAAAGTCAGTTGATTGTTGCCTTCTTGTAGTGTGACAGGCCAACTGAAAAACCCTTGTGGTGAGAAAGAAATTGACTCAGCGGGCTTTTTGGACTCATTGTCCTTAAAACTGAGTTGAAACGTGTAACGGGGGTGAACCGTTGTAATTTGCCCCATCACAAATGTACTGTCATCATAGACTCGGTGATTGCGTGTCGGATAAATTAAAACAATTTGAGGGCTTATCGTCATCGTTTTTAGCCAGAAATCTTATATTGCGCAAATACTCAGGCACAAGGTTTAAACAGCTGTTAGGGCATTGATTTCAGTCAGAATTTTTTCTGTGGCTACCAAAGGGTTTTTGTGTGTTGTAATTGGACGGCCAATCACCAGGTGGGTTGCCCCATTATTGAGTGCCTCAACTGGGGTAATTGACCGGGACTGATCGTTAACAGCACTACCCGCAGGACGAATACCTGGTGTTATACGTAAGAAGTTTTGGCCGCATGCTGCTTCTACCAGAGGGGCCTCATGTGCAGAGCAAACCACACCATCCAGGCCATTTTGCCTGGCCAAGCCCGCCAGATGAACAACATAACTGTTAAGCGGATGGGCGTTAACCCCCAATTCTGAGCTTAAAACTTGCTGGTTTAAACTGGTTAAAACGGTCACACCAACAATTGAGGGCGCTTTAACAGTCAAGGCCTCTGCCGTTGTTTTGGCCTGTGTAACGGCAGCACGCATCATTGCAGTGCCGCCTTGCGTATGAACATTAATTAATGTTGCGCCACCACGAACCAATGAGTCAACAGCCCCAGAAACCGTATTGGGGATATCATGAAGTTTTAGATCCACAAAGATAGAGTCTGAGAATGGTTTTAACGCCTGAATAATGGCTGGGCCTTCTGCGTAGTATAACTGCATTCCGATTTTAAACCCAACACCCAGGGGCGACAGGGTTTTTGCAAGCTCAAGGGCGAGTTTGCCCTCTGTAAAATCCAGGGCAATAAATAACCGGGAAGCCAAAAAACGCTTAGACATTAAATCTCCCGTGAAACATAAAAGAAATGTATAGAAAGGACAGAAGAAAAATAGAGGAAGAAAATATAAAAGTATAGAAAGAACAATACCGAAAGTGGCACGAAAAAACTCATACCTTGCAAAATAAAGTTACAACGTGAATAACAATTGCAATCTACCATAGACGGCCCCAAAGAAAAACGGTAGTATTATAGTCTTGTGTAAAATGAAAAAACCGTTATATCAAGACAAGATAAGACAAACAAGACAAGACAATATAAAACAGAACAGGAATAAGATATGTTTCTTTCAGCAGTTTCAGCAATGCGTGCATCCGCCCTTGCAAGTAACAGTGCTTTTAGAACACAGGGTATAAATCAAGCAAGACTGGGGCTTGCTAATAATGCACCTCAGTTTGGTGCAACTGGCAATTCTCTTGATAAAGCATTGACACTTCAGGGAATTCAAGCTCAAACAAATTATTTGGCTGCTCAAGCCATGCAGTCAGGAAACGCTACTGCACGCCAAAAAGACTTAGAACAACGGTCCAGGCTGCAAGCAGATGGGGTTCTGTTTTTCTAAATTCTTTATAACTCTGATTTAACAGATTATTACAGGCAGTTGATTTAATAATTTGCTTTCTATTTTTAGTAGTTAAGGTATAAAACTAAATAAAAGTTTTTAAAAAATTTTAAGGGTTTGCTCCCAGAATCCTAGAATCAGCTGGAGAAAGGTTACCATAAAAGAGCCCCTACTCAGTGACAATGAGAGTCAGTTTACTAGCAGCAATTGCCAGAAATATGATCTCAAGTACCTATTTGTTTTTATTTGTGATGCAAATGGCAATAAACACCACTTAAGTGCCATTAATGCGTTTTGGATTGAGTGCTAAATAAAAAAATGAACAAGAATACCAAATAAACATATTTGCAAAATGTAAGTAGCAGAGTTTAAGAAAAATTTTAAGAGTTGATGAATCCCCTTCACTCAACCCTAGGACTAAACACCAAGGTTGCTGCCCCGAAAATGATTGTAGTGTGACAATGACTTTCACCTATCTTCTTATTACTATGGCAAAAAAAGAAAGTGAGAAACACAAATGACTGCAACAATATTTAAAAAACAGTTTACAAACATTACCGAAATCAACTGGCAAGGCAAAACAGCCCTCGTCCGTGAAGATCTAAACGTGCCTCAGGATGAAGCCGGAAAGATTACCGATGATACCCGCATTAAAGCTGCCCTGCCCACAATAAAATATCTTCTGGCGCAAGGCGCAAATGTTGTGCTGGTAAGCCACCTGGGGCGCCCCAAGGGAAAAGTGATATCTGAACTAAGCTTAAAACCGGTTGCTGACCGTCTAGCAGAACTGTTGCAGGGCTCTGAGGTACAGCAGTCTGATGCAAAAAACCCCGTTCAGTTTATTTCAGAAACCACCCTGGATGCAGCTAAAAACGCAGTCAACCAACTGCCATCAGGCTATCTGGCTGTGCTCGAGAACATTCGGTTTTACTCAGAAGAAGAACAAAACGATGCCGCTTTTGCAGAAAAACTTGCGCAATTTGCCGATTATTTTGTAAACGATGCCTTTGGCACATCCCACCGGGCGCATGGGTCAACAACGGGTATTGCAAAGCACCTGCCCGCAGTAGCAGGCTTTCTCATGGAAAAAGAGATTAACTCGCTCTCAATGGTGTTAAACAGCGATGCCCCCATTACAGCCATTATTGGTGGCAGTAAGGTGTCGACAAAAATTACCGTTCTGGAAAACTTAATGCCGCGGGTCAAAAATATTATTATCGGTGGTGGAATGATCTTTACGTTTTTAAAGGCACAAGGCTTTTCAGTAGGCAGCTCATTGCTTGAAGACGACTATGTTGACCTGGCAAAAAGCCTGTTAGAACGCTCCGGGCTTTCTGGTATGGCAACCATTCATTTGCCAAAAGATATTGTTGTTGCAGACAGGTTCTCAGCCGATGCAAAATATAAAACAGTGATGGCTGATGAAATTTCGGAAGGCTGGATGGGTCTGGATGTTGGCCCTGCAACCATGGTTGCTGTCAATACATTAATTTCAGACAGCACAATTGTTCTTTGGAACGGCCCGCTGGGTGTGTTTGAAATCCCGCAATTCTCGGCAGGAACACGCTTGCTCGCTGAGTCGGTTGCAAAATTGACCCAGGAGCCAGGGACTCAGTTTCAGAGTATTCTGGGTGGGGGAGACACTGTGGCTGCAATCGAGCAGTTTTCAATTCCGTTTAACAGTTTTACACACGTGAGTACAGGGGGCGGGGCTTGCCTTGAATTTCTTGAGGGCAAAACACTGCCAGGCATTGCTGCGCTTATGGAAAACCCCGCAAAAAATTAGAACAGCTTAGTTTGAACTGGTTCTGCTTCAAATAAATCGCCCACGGCACAGTCGAGAACATCGCAGAGTTTATCCATGTTCTCGTAACTGGGTTGTGTCCGCCCACTGGCCCATGAATATACGGTCTGCTGCGGCAGGCCCAGTTCTTTGGCCAGACGGTACAGGCTCCAGTCTTTGAGGTCTTTTGCGGCTTCTTTAATTTTGACTTTCATGGGTTCCGGCGTTCATTTTTGTTAAGGTGCCATTTTAAATGATGGCTTTAAATTTAGTTTTCACATGCTTAAGTACGGCATTCATTAATTTATGTACTATGATATCTTATTTTTTGTCGATTAACCAACAATTTGTAGTGCTCAACAAAGTCAATGCTATACTCAGTTGAATTGATTTGAATTGATTGCGTAAAAAATAAAAAAAGACCAAACAGGATATTTTTTCAATAGCCTGCTTGGTCGAATAATCTCTACAATTTATTTTTTTAAAAATTTTTTACTGATCTACACTGAATTTTTAACTGAGTTTTCATAGATAAGCAGCTGTGCTTTTCTTAAGGCTTGCCAGTATCGTGGGAAATGTTTAAGTGCAGTTTCTCTTAGCACCGTGCTATTACTGGGTTTTTAAGACCGGTATATTTACCGAATTGAAAACCCGGTTAGGACTTTCCACACGGACAATTGGACTGATACTGGATGAAATAAAAACGTTGCTACTTTTTTTGTAAGATTTTAATCTAATTCGCTTTAAAATTAACTCGACTCTATGCCAATTGAAGCCCGAAAGTGGCTCTAAAAGGCATTTCACAATACAAATAATAACTAACTCTACTAAGGGGGTAATATTTCTAAAGATGACTCTAGTGTCTATCACCCGATAGAGTAATATTTTACACGGATTCCCTATTTATGCAAGCATTTTTTTTGTTATTATTAGCTGCCTTTTATGGTTCAGGCAAAGAAAACCAGGCTGCAGTTGTCAGACAAACCTGCAGGGGAAACAATAACAGTCCTGCCAGCACACTGATGACCAAGCCGGTAACACACTGAAGGACTGATGAAATTATAGAGGCACTATCGATTGCTTTTAGAATGTCCAGTGCTTTTAAACTTTGTGGGTCTTTTAAATTTTCTGCCACACTGCGGCTCAATGCGTTACTGAAATCAATTGGGTTATTATTAATAAGCGAGCTCAATAAAAGTTGATGGAGAGTGTCGAGTATTTCAGTCAGCGGTGTGAGTTGAATAACAAAGGTCAAAAGGGATGAAGCCAAAGAAAGAAGAATACTGCTTATTATTAAAAAGCCAATCAGTGACAGTGGTTTTTTAAGCACCCTCTTTTTGCTTTCTTGCATGACTGCAATGATGGGGTTGGGCTGCAGTGCAATGACCTGAAATATAAAAGCATTTAAAAACCGGAAAGTTATATAGGCCAAGCCACCCAATGGTATCAAAATAAGAGCAAGCCCACTGACCACAACCTTCGGAAACAGTTGTAACGGGAGTAAACTTAATATAATAAAAGGCGGAAGTAAAAAAGCCAGTACAACAGCCAGAATGTCGATGCCGTACCAAGCAATCAACAATGACAGTTGTTTACCGCTGAGGGTTTTGTCTGCGTGCTTAAAAATATCTTGCTTGGGCATAGCTTCATCGCTGGTATGTAAAGTCGCGATTATTTTCACGTAGATCAGTGATCGCAAGCAGAACTGCCAAATATAATGCAAAAGAATACCCAAAAACAACAAGACAAGCCCGGCATAAGCTGGCAGAAAAAGAGAAAGATTTTTTCCCATTGGGGTTATGCCCAACTTTGCGAATAAAGCACTCAACCAAAGGCTTGCGGTGAGGCATCCGTAAAACGATACCAGGCAAATAAATCCAATTTTACCAGTATCCAATACCCATTGTAGCCAGCACTGCCAGTACCATTGAAACCCTTGTGTCAAACTTTTCTGAATCATTGCGACCTTACTGCCATGGTGCTAATACTGTTTTATCATGCACAGTCTATTTTAAATTATTTTAAGCTTTAAAAAAAGACTGCTTGTTTTTCATCTGATGGCATACCGTTTTGGATACAGAAAGCTTGAAACTGGGCGCTAAATTTTTGTTTCAGGTTTAGCCTTCATTTTGTCCTTTTTGGCGTAGGCAAGGTTGCCGTTGATCAAGGTTCTGCATACTTGCAAATTCCTTTCAAACAACATTGCCTCAGGATTGTCTTTATAAGAATGAGAATGAACTGGTTGTAAAACCTCATTGTCTTGTACCCAGTCCCAAAGAACAAAATCTGCAGGCTGACCAATACTCAGGTTGCCAGTGACTGACCTCAGTGACAAAGCACTTGTCCCCCTAATTGTTAAGGCTTCAAGCGCTTGCTTTGCTGACCATCCAAAATTGGCCATGGCCTGTCTGGCTTCATCGCGCATGTCCAGGGTTTCGGTGCTTAACAAGCCATCGGTTCCCAATGCAATGCCATTGGGCTCTTGTTTTGATTGACCTTGCTGCTGCCCGCAAATATCCCATTGTTGCCAGTTAAAGCATTTGTTGTGCAGGTTTAAATTGCTTCTCGGGCAACTGACTATTGAAAGATTGTTTTGAGACAACTGCACACAATCATTCGCTGAAACAGTTAAGGCATGGGCGCCCACAACAGGAATGCCCCAATCTGCTGCAGTTTTGAGCAATCCAGCGTTTTTAAGCAATTGAACAGGGCTGTCTGCCGTGGTTTTTAAATCAAACGACTTCCCCAGTATTGCCTGATGCAACGCGTGAATGCTGGTATTTTTTACCCCGCGTATATATTGGGTTTCGGCCTCAAACTCACTGAGGTGGGTATGAATGAGATGGGGACAAAACCCCCGTTGATCCAAATCGTGCAAGACCGCTTGCCAGGCTTCAGCTGAGACATTGTAAAGGGAATGCGGTGACAGCCCAAGTGCAAGGTCTGGTGTACGGTTATTTTGTGCATTCAGAGACTCCAGCGCTTGGCGGCATTGCTGATAGCGTTGTGTTGTTGCCTTGACATTAATGGGCTGGCTGGCTGGGTGAAAATATTCAAGACTGACAACACCTTTCAGACCGGCACGGTGCAAGCAGACAAGACTGGTTTCATCAAAGGCAATATCGTTTACAGCTGTAGTCCCTGTGGCCAACAGCTGCTGGATGCCATAGGCGATGCGCTTCATTTTTTCTGCCGGCTTCTGGGTTTGCTGACTGATCTTTGTTACAGCGAGCAACCAGTTAACAAACCCCGTGTCATCATATCGCTCAACCGGGACACGGTCAGAAAAAGACTGCTCCAGATGACAATGCCCGTTAACAAAGCCAGGGCTGATGCAAACAGCATGGGCCTCTACCGGGATTGCTTCCGGTAAATCCGCCTGAAAACCAAGGGCACTGACTTTCTGGTTCTCAATCGTGATATAGCCCTTTGCAATGGGGGCTTGACTAACCGGAAAAATCCAGTCAGCGGTATAGGTCTGGCTGTCATTATTCATCTCTTCTGAAGCGTTTCGCAGATATTATAGCTTTTAACCAATAACGACTTTTAACAAACTGCAAAAGACATTTCACTGCTTGTGTTGTCTTTGGTTTGATATCGCTGCTGTTTTTTATACTATGACAAACCAGAACACATAAAAATTAAACAATACAGGTGCAAAATACTCATGCTCTCACTGATTCGGAAATTATTAAATACAAAAACAAATGGACGTTATCAATCAATTCCATTTGCACCGGTAAAGCAGGAATTAACCCATACTGCGTTTGACATAGAAGGTATTATTCCAGAAGAGCTGAACGGGACGTATCTTCGCAATGGTCCCAACCCTGCTGGCCCGATCAGTCCTAATGCACATTACTTTAGTGGAGATGGCATGGTTCACGGCGTTAGGTTAAAGGCAGGCAAAGTACTTTGGTATCGAAATCGCTTTGTTCGTGGTGGTTCAGTTTCAAAAACACTGGGCGAGAAAGAGATTGGTGGCCCTGTTTCAAACGGGCTTGATGTATCACCCAATACCAACATAATACGGTTCAAAAATACACTGTATGCAACCATTGAAGCTGGTCCCAGCATGATTCAATTGTCGCCAGAATTAGACAGTATTTCTCGCAGTAATTTAGAGGGCATTCTGGCAGAAGGATTTACCGGCCACCACAAAATTGATCCCGAAGACAAAGACATTCATGGTGTTGTCTACTGCAATAAATTGGGCAACAACGCACTTTATATCAGATTGAAACAAGATGGTTCGCTGCTCAATAAAGTGACAGTTCCCTTAAGCGGGGCCTCACAAATTCATGATATGGCAATCACCAAAAATTATGCAATTATTCTTGATTTAAATGTTGTATTTAGCACCTCTGCTTTATTAAAAACAACATTGCCTATTGCTTGGCAAGATAAAAAGGCGAGCCGCGTAGGCGTGCTGCCAAAAGGGGGCACCGCTGATCAGATTCGCTGGTTTGAGGTAAGTCCTTGTTACGTATACCACCCGCTCAATGCATTTGAAGATGCCCAAGGCAATATTGTTCTTGATGTTAGCCGTTACGAACGTGCGTCGCTGAAAGACTATTACGGGCCGCTTGGCGATACAGAGCCATCAATTGATCGCTGGACATTGCCAATGAATTCATCAGAAAAAAAAGCTAAAGAAGATCGATTATTTAACCTGCCCCTTGATTTCCCGAAAGTAAATCCTCAGTTTGAAGGCAGGTCTTACCAGTATGGTTATACTGTTGAAGCAACATTAAAACCCTCATTTGAACGTGCTGTTAAACTGAATTTAATGACAAGTGAGGTTGAATACCAGGCATTTGATGGCGGAATGTCTTCTGAGTTGACCTTTATTCCCAGAGAAAATGCAACAACAGAAGATGATGGTTGGTTAATCGGCTTTGTCTTTCAGCCAGAAAAACAGCAGTCGCGGCTGGTTATACTGGATGCAAAGAAATTTTCAGAGCCGCCCGTTGCAAGCATTTGGATTCCTGAGCAGTATGTTCCTATTGGCACACATGGCGGGTGGTTCCCCAATTGATTTGTCTAATTGGTTTCCAATAATGTTACCGCATTCGAGGTGCTAACATGATGCCGGATTCGCGCTGAAATGGAAAGAATATCCCCGGGCAGCAAATCAATGGAGCCATAGCCTGGAAAAGCAAACTGTAAATTCCCGGAAACCACCACATAGGTTTTCTCTTTTTCCAGCTCTTGTTCTTCGGTTTTATAGCCCTTTTCCAGTTCAACCTGGGTTGCCAGTAAACCCTGTTGCATCAGCATATTCTGCAGAATTGGCAGACTGGGTTTAGCAATCGATTCCCAACGTATTAATTCAAACGGCACAGACATCTCGCTGTTCATCAGGAGTCTCCGCCACCAAATACCGGGGACAAGGCTTTAATGTCAGGTCGGACAATAAGGCCGCTGCCGAAGCGCCAACGGTTAAACTGTCCGCCAGCATCCAAGAAATCCACATTGCCGTACAGTGCAAAAGAATCGGTGAAATTCATAATCATGTTGGCATCAAAGGCAGAACTGAGTGTGGTGTTATTGCCCGATTCCCGGATCCCCTGGCCCAGACGAACTGTTTGTGCACCCAAGCTGCCACCCAGTTTGTACTCAAGAAACTTTTCAAACAAGCTGCCCCTGAAATCGATGCGGGCTGAATTTAAGAAAAACAGACTGGGGCTGTAATATCCGCCAAAATCATAATTCACATTGGCCAGTGTTGGCGGCCGCAACGTGCTAACGGGACCGCGAAGTCCTGTTGATGTGGTATCGAAAAAGCCGTTGGTTGCATTTTTGCTGTAGCCAAAGTACAACAATTCATAGCCCAGGCGGACCTGTTGTTTTTCGGCATAACGCCAGGTGTAGCCCAAAGAGGTAAACGCTTGATTTTTGTAATTGGTCGGGATTTCAGAGCCGTCAATAAAGGCCCAGGCATAGCCCAGATTCCAGTCCCAGTTATGATTAAACGGGTTGGTGTTTAACTCAACAAACAAACTGTTTTCACGGGCCTGACCCACCACATCACCACGAAACGCCCCGCGTGATGGCCTTAAGCCTGTCACAGTCAGTAAGGAGGTTAATTGCGGCAAACGGCTTGCCCCAATTTTCCCCCGAATGTTGTCGGTAAAGTCGTAGCGGGCTTCAGCATTAAATGTAATATTGGAGTCATCGGTCTGACTGAACGCGGTTAAGGCAATATCCCCATCCAGTGTCAGACGGTCCCAGTATTTTACTGTGGCGCCCAGGCCGTAACGGGTGCCCCAGCTGCTGTCTGGATCGACCCCGTCAGGCAGATAGTACAGCGTTGGCTCAATCCCGCCCCGAAGCCGAATTTGCGGGGTCAGTGAAACGGCCATCTGATTGGGAAAGCCCAGGTATGAAAGCCCGGTGGTGGTGTCTTCTGCATCCTGGGTGGAAAACAAAACCCCGGCGCGCATCATTGGCCGTAAATCATTGAAAATGCTGTTTTCTAAATCTGATAAATCGTCATTTTTAAAACGCCCCAGGCCCGAGAGCAACGGATTTGTGTCGTAACCAAGGCTTGAATAAACGGCACGGCTTTCCTGCATGGCGGCCTGCCCAATCATAAACGGCGATCCGGACTTGGACTTAGAATAGGACTTGGAATAAGAATTAGAGTAGCCCGTCGCATTTGGTCTGGCACCCGCGTTAAAACTTTCGGCTGACTCGTTTTGTGGCGTGGACATTGTAAAATGAGCAAAATGCTGCTCTTCAGGCAACGCGTTTTTGGTTTCTGCAATCTGCTCAGCCAGTGTGTCCAATTGTTTTTCAGAGCTCTTCTGCAGGTACTTTAAGGCAAGTATGGCATCAGATAAGGCATTGGCATCGTCTTTTAATTCAGACAGTGCTGACTCAGTCACTGTCTGCCCGGAGGCCTGTTGATTAATAAGCGGTGATCTTTGGTTTAAGTGAGTGTCTGTGGTTTGGGCTGTGGCTTGGTTTTTTTTGGGCACTGAATTTTTTCGCGGGGTCAGTGCCTTTCTGGCCATAAATACAACGGCAGGAAATCGCCTGTTTGCCAGACTGGGTTTAGACGGCACTGCACTGGAGTCAATAACCGGGTTAATGCGCGGGTAAGAAACCGGTGGTACCGCTTCGGGCTGGTATTGGTTTTGTTGATATGGGGAAGCTGCTGGGTTGGCTTGCGCAGGCGCATCGATGGATGGTTTGAGTTGATTTAAGATCTTGAGGGCCTCATCGTAGCGGCCAATCCTTTTTTTTGCCTGGGCCAGGCCAATGGCAATATCGAGATCATCCGGGTATTGATTGTGGAGGTCTGAGAAAAAATCTTTGGCTTTAAATTTACTGCCCCGCCACAACAGGGTATAGCCTTTTCCGAGCAGGGACTCTCGGTGCATGGGGTAACTGGCCAGAACCGTATCAAACTGGCGCATTGCGTTTTTGTAATCTCGCGTGTAAGACAGCAGTTTCCCGTACGTTGCCTGAATGTCCGGGTCAACGCGGGTATTGTTGGCTTCTGCGGTTTCAACCCGTTTTTTTAAGGCCTTCATGTGCTTGCTGCGGTTGTCTTCATCGCCTAAAAGCAAGGCCACCCATTCTTTTTTTATGGCCCCGTCCCCCGGGAATAGGGCAACCAGTTTCTCATAGGTTTTGATGGCTTCAGGCGTATCGGCATTGTCTCGGTGTGCACGGGCAATCGACAGCCAGGCCATTTTGTTTTCCGGGTAAAGCGAGACAATGGCTTTATAAGTGCCCATACGGTTTATTTCAGGTGTTGTCCACCGAAGAACCTCGGTGATACGGGCTTCCCACTGAGCCGCATTGACTTTATCACGTTTGGCAATAGCAATGTAACGGCTTAAAGCTTCATCACGTCTTTCTGGTTGCCAGGACAAAAATTCGGCATAGGCCGCTTGAGCATACAGGTTGTCTGGATCGTCCTGAAGGATCTGCTGCAGGGCTTGCTCAACGCGGGCCGGATTGCCTTTGTAGGATTTGATAAAATCAAGGCGTTCCCGTCTCAGTGCAGCCAGACCAGAGGCATTGCCTTGATCGCTGCTCGCTTTGGTACGCTCAAGTATTTTATAATTTGCAAGTGCCCGCTCAAATGCGTCATCCTGGTTGCTTCTTAAAGCCTGTTGGGCTTGTAATCGGGTTAACTGAAGCCGTTGGCCGTGGGTTAAAGCTGGATCTTGGGCAATGTCTTCCCCGAGTTGTCTCATCAACCCTGGGCTGGGAAGCGCTGATTCTGGCAATTGCAACTGGTGCAGAAATTCAGCGTATTCCAGTTTTTCAGAGGTGCCAAGCCGGTTGTTGGTATACAGCTGCTGGTATTGCTCCAGGGCTTCAGGATTTCGAAACAGTTTCGCCAGCGCGCGCGCTTTAATGAGTGCTGTCTCTGAGTTTGCAAGACCGTCAGCACTCAACTGGCCAGCAATCGATAGCGCTGTTTCAAACTGACGGGTCTCATACGCCAGCTGCATCAACGCTGTGAGCTGCTGATCACGGGTTTTTGTGTCTTTAATCTGCGCTGATTGAAACAACAGATCCTGGGTTTTCTGGGCCAGGTCGGCTGTTTTATTGTTTGCTGACAATGCCTTTAAATAAGCAAAACGAACCGGTTGGCTTGTTTTGACCAAAGCCTGGGCTGCGGGTTCTTCCAGGACGGCTAATGCTTTAGCAGCCTGATTGTTTTTCATGAGAATTTCAGCATAAACCGGCAACCAGTTGGGTGTGGTGATATTCTGGCTGGCGGCGGGCTCTGCATAGTAAAGCGCCTGGGTAGCATCCCCCTGCCAGAGCAATGCAGAGGCCAGTTTTTGAGAAACCGCTGCGTTGTTGGGCTGCTGCTTAAAGGCCTTCTTTAAGAGGCCAATGCCTTCAGTGCGTGTTGCTGTGTTCCAGGTCAGCAATTCACCACGGCCCACCAGGGCATCAAAAACTGTGGGATCAAGTGCCAGTAATTTACCATAGGTGGCTTTGGCTTTCTCAAAAGCCTCAGGGGTACCAACCCGCATGTAGCTTTTGCCCAACCATTGCAATGCCATTTTGCTGTTTGGTGTCAGCTTTACTGCTTTTTCAAACTGCGGAATGGCTTTGTTAATGTAACCTTTTTTGTAATTGGCCGTCCCCATTTTCAACAAGGCTGTGGCTTGCGCTCGGGTATTGGACTGGCCTGCCGAATAAGATTTGCCCCTGGTTTTTTTCAAGGCCAAAAGCTGTTTTCCAGTGGTAGAAGTTGTTGAAAAATTAGAAAAATTGAAATTGCGCCGTGTTTGCGAGAACAGTTCAAGGCCAAGCTGCGGCGAAATGGTATTGGCTGAAACAGAATTGCTTGGTTGACTGGCTGCAGGCAGTAAAAACGGCGCATTGGCCTTTGCCTCTGTCATGATCAAAACAGACAAAACCGACAGACTGCCTAAGCTGATTGACCTGATTAAGTTGATTAAGACAAAATACCGGGTCCAGAAATGGGGTCTCATGGCAATAGAAAGTCCTGATTGTTAACGTCTGATTTCAGCAAATGTGCTGTCTGACCAATAAAAGAAAAAACAGGTTGAATTACTCTGGAATTAAATTTTGAAACGACTTGCTGTCTACCGGCTGGTGCAGCTTTTGGCTCAGTGTATCCAAGGCTTGCATATCCAGGCCATCGAAATAGAGCAGTAAAAATGATGCGTTCTGCTGCTTGGTGTAGTCAACCACTTCTGCCGGATATTGCAAGGGGGCCTGATTGATTTCCCATTGAACTTGCAGGGTTACTTTTTGTTTTGGCTGGAATGTTCCGGGTTGTTTTAACTGAATGACCGCACCCAGCTCACTGACTTCTTGCGTAAAACCGTGGACAATGTTTTCAGGATCATCCACAGCAATTATGGCACAGTTTACCAAATGGCTGACTGGCGGTGCAACCCGGACAAGGCGTTCTTTGGGCCGGTACAGCTGTTGAATCAGGTCAAGGTATTGCGCCTTGCTGAGGCTCTGAAATATTAAGGCCACATAAAGTTGCCCGCTGCCAACCTGTTGCACCCGTTTGATGGCGACAGGAAATTGACTGGTCTTTTGCGACGGCCATTGGATGATTACCGTTGCAGCATCCCCGGTTGGAATTGATACATTATGAGCAATGTGAATCGACAAGCCCGATTCACTGACATCATTGGTCACTGCAGAAATTTCTTGGTTGTTGTAGCGCAGCACACAAGAAAGCGTTGCGTTGAAACGCGGTGCTGCCCGGTTGAGTGGCAGTTCTTTGGCATGTTTGGATGACAGCCGAAACGGGGTACTAATCAGTTGCCACAACGATTTTGAGGTTGAGGTAAACACATAATCTTGCGTCCATACATCCGCTGATCCAAACATGTGCTGAATCAGGTGCTGGTGTTGTTGTTCGGTGCGGTTTACCACTTTAAAGCCGATGGTGTGCTTTCCCCTGTCGTCTACCTGGCTCCTCACCGCCTGCAGAGACAAAATAGTGGTCAGGGCCAGATCCCAGTCCAGTAGTTTCATCAACACAATGCCGGTTGTGGGGATGGGTTCATCAAATGAAGCAGACAGGCCGCTTTCGCTGATATTGTTGGTGTATCCAACGGCCATTGATCCATCCAGCAGTTTCAGTTCGCACCGCACTTTTCTGAAAATTCGGGGGGCAAGCCTGAATTGTGGGCGTTCTTGCGCCACATAAATTGCACCCAACAACAGGCATAAATTGTAAAGCGCCCACGCAAAATTGGTGTAAATGCCTCCTGCATATTCAGGCGTGTAAATGGATCGCACAACCGCCATGCCAATGCCCAAAATGGTTAAGCCTGCAATCAGCAGTTGCGGAAAAACAATGCGCCAGTTAAAACTGGCCTGCTCGGAAACGCCTCCTTTGGGAGTGACCCGAAATTTGGCCCGGCCTGGCGACAAAAACGTAAAAAATGTGGTTAAGCTGATGTACAAACTAAAGGCCACTTCATAAACTTCTGACCAGAAACTGTGCCGGACCCCTCGGGAAATAACGGTATACCCCAGTGTGGTTGCCAGAAAACTGGGCAGGTAATAGATCAGGACTTCCACAAACCCTGAGTTAATGGTTTTAAACCCAAACAATAAAAAGAAAAGGGGGGCCACCATAAAAATTAAACGGGGCAGCCCATGGAAAAAATACCAAATGCCTGTAAAGTAGCAGAGCCGCTGGGCCAAACTCAGGCCTCTTACAAAGAGCGGGTTTTCAAGAATATAGATTTGTGTCATCCCGCGAGCCCATCGTAAGCGCTGCTTAATGACATCAGCAAAGCTTTCTTGCGCCAATCCTGCGGCTAAATCTTTATTGTAGTAAATCGACTCCCACCCCTTGCTGTGGATTCGCATACCGGTATGCACGTCTTCTGTAATAGTTTCAACGGCAAAGCCGCCCACATCCTGGAGTGCTTCTCGCCTGAAAATGGCCCCGCTTCCCGCAAAAAATGCCGATTGCCAGTGGTGGTTGCCGGGCTGAATCACATGAAAGAACAGATCTTGCTCGTTGTTAATTTGCTGACTGGACAATAAATTGCGCTGAAACGGATCCGCTGTAAAAAAGTGCTGCGGCGTCTGGACAAAGCCCAGATTTTTATTTTCAAAGTACCCAACAGTTTCTTTTAAAAAGCTTTTGGCTGGCACATGATCCGCATCGAAAACCAAAACCAGCTCCCCTGATGAATACCGCAGTGCATTGTTTAAATTTCCGGCTTTGGCATGCTCGTTTTTGGCTCGGCTAATGTAGGTCACCCCCAACCGATTGGCCAGATCCCGCATTTCGGTCCTGTTGCCGTCATCACAGAGATACACCGTCTTGTTGGCATAATCCATTGACAGACACCCTACCAGCGATCGGTATAACACACTGATGGGCTCGCTGTAGGTGCAGACCATCACGTCAACAGCAGGCAAAGGGGCATTTTTAAAGCTTTTCTCCAGAGAAACCGGTGCCTCTTCTTTTTGCTCCCAAACCTGAAAATAACCAATCACCATGGCAAAGAAGGCCATTAATTCTGCAAAATAAATAACCAGTGTAATCAGAACTGAAAACGGGGCACTGAAATCCAGTGTTTCCACAGCCCGCCAAAGCAGGTGTCTGAAAACTGTGACTGTGGTTATCAACATCATCAGTTTTCTGGCTTTTGGCAAAAAGGCGGCAACAAAAACTGTTGAAAAGATAATCAGGCACGACAAAAAGACTTGCCCAAGCAAGGGCAAAAACAGAGAAATATCTGGAAAAAGTGGTCGCGATAAAACCCCGGAGTAAGATGAAGCGTAATCAAAAATTGAAGATTCAGCGCCAAATGAGGCAGAAACAACCGACTGGGTTGGCACCTGCATGAGAAAATAGACAGCAGTTGCCATCAACCCAACCAGCAAAAATAAAAGGAACACTTTTTTCATGAATGACTTGCTTTACAGTCGTCTGTATTGCTGTGTCTGGTGCTTTTGTTGTACACAGCAGCGGAATTCAAACCTTGAATACCATTGATTCAACACGGTGTTAATCACTGTTATTATCATTGCCTTGCAAGCAGCAATGACACACCCTCCATATAAGGGAACTTCTAAGAACTTTTAAACAGCGCAGTGGGTCGTTTACAGAGACAACGAGAAAATTCAGTTTGAAAAACGGTAGACCCATACTTTTAAAGTACGCGTGTCGCACCTAAAAGCAACGTGGCATTATAATCTCTGCGCAACCATGTTTTTTTATATTTTGTAATAACGAATAAAGCTGTTTTTTAAAACTCAATTCTATATTGTTGTATAGCGTGATAGTGTGCTTAAAACTGTTAGCAATGCTTCATTAAAACCCTATAAAAAATAGCTCATATTTTAATCAAAAGTCAGGCAATGGGGGCTGCCCATTGCCTGACTAAATGTACTTTATTGAATGTTATTGTTGGGTTGTTCCAAAATATTGGCCAAGTAAGTTCAATAATCCGTTGAACATGCCTTGCATTGTTTGATACATATTTTGGACGTATCCCATAGGGTTTCCAGGATTTCCGGCATACATATTTTGAACATATCCCACAGGTGCTCCAGGCATATTGACAGGCTGCTGCATACCACCATTAAAGAAACTGGTGTTTGCGTTGCCGGCCATTGGGCCTGGATTATACATCATACCAGGCATACCAGGGGTCATTGAGCCTTGGCCATATGCAGGACCTGCCGCTGAAAATGCCCCGGGATTGAATCCAGATGGACCACCAGTTGGGTATCCAAAGCCAGGTGCTGGTGGTGCCTGGAAACCAGGGTATGGTGCTGGCTGTTGACCAGTCCAAATGCCACTTTGTTGTCCACCGGTCCACATGCCATTTTGAATGCCTCCAGCTGAAGTGCCAGGCGTTCCGTTGGCATTACTGGAGCCAAGACCAGTTACTAAACCAATGATTTGTGTTAGTGTTGTTAATATTTGAGCCATAATGCCATCATTGGCACCGCCATTACCACCTGCAGCAGGAGGAGGGTTGTCGGCATTAGAGCTGTCATCATCAACAGGAGGAGTGTCCTCATCAACAGGGTTACCTGGCGTGTCGCCAACTTGATCATCAGCTGCAAATTTCTCAAGTGCTTCTGCTAACTCATTTCGTCTGATAATTGGTCCATAATCATTCTGCAGATAATTGGTAACAAAGCTCTTCAACTCACTAACTGTTAACTCTTTGTGAGCATTTTCAACAACTGATAATAAGAACAGTGCTTCATTAGAATCATCACGATAGGCATCTAAGATGGCAGCTTCTGTCACTACAGTATCATCTGAAAGATCCAGACCAACAATAGCGGCATTAATATCGCTCACTCTCATGCTACTGAAATCGCGAGGGTTTACCTCTTTATCATCTGAGGGGGGTGCCTCCGTTTCTTCTGTTTCATCTGCTTTAAAATTCTCTAAGGCTTTTCTTAACTCACTGGCCTTAATTCTTGGCCCGTAATCATCTTTAAGATACACATCAACAAAGCCTTTTAAATCATCAACAGTTAATTCGCGGTGTACATTTTCAACAACTGATAATAGAAATTGTGCTTCATCTGAATCATCTTGGAAAGCATCCAGAATGGCTTCTTTTGTTACAATATCGGTTTCTTCTAAATCTAGATTAGCAATAGCGGCATTAATGTCTCGTATACGCATTGCATTAAAGTCACGATTGCCTGAGTCACCAACATCACCTGGATCTTCAACATCACCTGGGTCTTCAACAGGCTCAGTATACTCTTCATATATACCAGCTTCCGTTAATGTCTCGATAAGCTCTTTTGTTGTAACTTTCTTGCCAACATCTTTGTTGTCTTCCAGGTAATTTTCAAAGAAGTCCCAAGCATCGTCCAATGTAAGCTCATCAGTATTTTGCCTTAAGAAATTCAAGAATTCAGCTTGCTCTTCGGTGAGATCTGCTCGTGCAATGTCAGCAGCACTAATGACTTCATCCATTTCAACACCTGAATCTTCAAGGGCTTCAAGCGCTGTTTCAACATCACTTACGGCAATAGAGCTGAATCGCTCAATTTTTTCTTCGCTGGGTATATCAACATCATCACTTACACCAAGCAAGTCGTTAATATCCTGAGAATACACTTCATTGCCTGATTCTAATTTGTTAAATAATTTTTTAATGTCTGCTTTGTTAAAGTTACCATCATCTTCGCCGGTCACCGCTTCATCAAGATAAGTGGCATTGGCTTTCAAATCTTTAGCAAACTGAATTAAGTCAGCAGACAGTGCATTGCCATCAGCATCAGTTAAATTATTAATTTGAGCATTCGATAAATCTTCGATGCCCTCACCACTTTTTAATGGTGCGCCATCCTTGTCGTAAATAGCTTCTAATAATTTCTCAAAATCACTTTTGGTGACTATATATTTTTCAGATACCCCAGGGGCAGGATC
>JBCDLA010000009.1:0-45725 GCA_038745945.1 Cyanobacteria bacterium P01_H01_bin.74
CACATCCCATCCCGATTGTCATAATCTTTAGTCTTCATTAGTCCTATTCATATTTTATTTATTTGGATTCTCATTTGTCTGGGTTCCAGCATCCCGTACTGAAAGCTTAGCTGGAACAATAGGTATTGCTTGAGAAATAGTACTATCTCCTGGGGCATTAGCTGCTTGTACCCAATTATTCTCTAAAGAATCCTCTTCAGTGCCTGAACTCTTTTCAGTGGCAGAATTCTCTTCAGTGGCAGAAGCCTTTTCATTGCCTGAACCCTCTTTAGTGCCTGAACTCTTTTCAGTGGCAGAAGCCTTTTCATTGCCTGAACCCTCTGTAGTGCCTGAACTCTTTTCAGTGCCAGAAGCCTTTTCAGTGCCAGAAGCAGAAGGATCTACTTCAGCGTCAGGCTTGGAACCCGCTCTGAGGCCAATCGTGGTTAAGAGGGCAGCAAGACCAAAATTAATGGCAGCGCCAAAGACATTGCCTTTAAACAGTTGGCCAATCCCTTTGTATCCTTGGTAAAAGGCACCAAGGCCACCGACTATTTTTGCAGCAAGACCCATATTGTTTTTAGTAAAAAACGTTTGTGCTTTCTCAATAAATGGTTTTGCTGTGTCTTTGGCATTTGGCATTTCACCGAAGAAGCTAGTAGTAGTTTTAATAAACTGATCTGCAGTATTCGGGGGAATGCCTATTGTGTTTGCTGCTTGTTTTGCTGCTGCAGTAGTTCCTTGCGTAAGTAGTGTCTGAACAATTGAACCTGCTGTGGACGTCGTGACCATTCTATTGTACTCCTACTGTTGGGCCATTTAGCCCGGTTATACTGTGTAATCTAATGTTTTTTCCTGTTGGCGATTTCTCGTATTGGTACAAAGTCATCTCAATTATTTTTTGTGCGGTTATTTTATTTATTTTTAGTCTTAAATTCATAACGGCCTTTTAACCCCTGGTAGTCCAGTTTTTCATAACTCTCGAAATTACCAGAATGATTGCTTGTATTACACTGCTGTTCAAAAGCAGATATGGCTGTTTGCCGTATGTCTTGCCGTTTGGTTTCATCTTGAATTGCTTTTTCTCCAAAACTTTCAAGATAATTCATTTTCTTAGCAATACTTTCAGCAGAAGTGTCTTTTTGATCTTTCTCTAACATTGTATTTAAATGGGCTTTAACCCCTGCTAAATCCATCACTTTACCGTCGTCATCTTGAATATCGGTTTTAATATCATCCTCATTCAATGCATTAATCGATGCTTTGGCAGCAGTCATCTTATGCTCAAGGCTTGCTTTTCCAGCTTTGACCATAAGCGCTTGATAGGCATCCTGAGTCTTGAAAGCATTCTTGTCATGTAAAACTTCAACGTATCCTTCATAATTACCTGTTTGTTTAAAATCAGCATATTGATTTTTTATTTCATTTGTTTGTTTTTCAGCGTCAAATTTTTCAGAATCTTGTTGCAAACTGGTAAATGCTTCATTAAATGCTGCTATCTCTGAAGCCGTTGGTGAAACTGAAGTACTTGATGCTGCTTCCATTGAACTTTTTGGTATTGTTGTTGCTGTTGGTTTTGATTCTCCTGAAGTTGGCTTTACTTGATCTGTCTGTGATGAATTTTTGCTTGAAGCCATCTTATACATTATTGTTGCACCACCAGCGGCACCAGCAATTCTAAACAAACCTTTATACAAATTGCCTTTTACGGCGCTGTAAACACCTCTCATTGCAGTAATACCTGCTCCAGTGTAACCTACCATTTTTGCTATTCGGGCATACTTGCCACCAGCACCCGTAAGTTTTACGGCAATACTGCCAGCCAGAGCCATTAAGCCTAAGCGACCGACCCAATTACTCAGCTTCGAAAGAAATCCATTGTGTTTTTTTTGTCCACCCAGATGGGTAAAACTATCTGGAAGAACGGGTCCATGTTGCGACGGTCTAGGAGTAAATCCATGAGGAATAGAAGAATTTGGTCCAGGTACTAAATGTGCTGGTGTTTGTATTGGTATAACCATTACGACATTTCTCCTACCGTTTTTTAAGTAACGTAAGTCCTTATTTTAAAAACAAGAACTGAAGCAGGTATGCTTCAAAAATTTAATTTTTACTTCATTCGCCTAAGTGTTCATAAAAAGTCTTGTTTATCGTTTTAATCATTTTTTCCATTCATCCCGTGTGTGCATAAAGTCATTTCAGTTTATTTTTGTGCTAAGTGTTTTTAATTTTTTTTCTGTAACAACCAACCCAATTGGTGTAATGGAAACGTACTCCTGAAAATGCTTTCAAGGAGATTTACTTTTAAGCTAAAAAAATGATTTCTTTAAAATACTTTCACTTTTACAACACATGTGTATTGTTATTGAAAGATAAAATTTTATTATTTTATAAACAAATTTTAATGAGAAAATCTATCAATCGGTCTTAATTTTTACTGACCTTGCTGCAGGAGACGTGGCGGCTGAAGAACTAGTCGCCCCTCCTTTCGGCCCTAAGAGTTTCCCTACTATCCCGGATTTTCCTCCCAGTTTTTTTACAGCAAATGCTGCCAATGCTGCGGTTGCAAAGGTTTTTACAAAATTAGCGGCTGATTTTTTATAATGCTGCCATTTTGTTGTGGGAGGTTGATTATTAATTCTTTTTTTACCTGAAAGACTAATGATATCAGTCGGAAGCTTAATACGTATTGCTCTTGGGGGTAATTTTATACCTGTTGGTACTGGTTTTTTTGCTGTTGTTGTTTGCGTAAATGTTGTATTTGTTGGAATTTGCATAAATGGATTCCCCCCATTCCCTAAACCAACTGCTCTTTGCATTTTATTGCCCCCTAACACTATTTTATTTTCTTATTAACAATTCTAATGCTGAGTATTCGCCTTGTTTGTGATGTCTAATTTAGACATATTTTTTGATTATTCATTTATTATGCTTTATTGATTCGGATTTAACTGCTTGCTGGTTCTGCGGCACTTTTTCCTGTATTTGGCGAAAAACCACCTGATGCTGCTGCCGATAAAGCACTGCCTAAAGCGCCTTCAAGATCACCTTTTATTAGACTGTCTAACCCTGAAATGGCACTGGTTGCTATTGCCAAATATTTGCTGTTACCAAAACCGAAAAGGCTTGCCATTGTTAATAATGGTTCCATTTTATTTGCTAAACTGGTAATGCCATTATAAACACGCTTAAAAAAGCCAGGTTTTTCTTTTGCCTTGCCACTGCTGGGCATAAACGTATCTTTTACAGGACCTGCAGCAAGTATTGTTGCAGCTGCTGCCATCGAAGCTTTTGGGTGTTTGCTAATTGTATTGACTAAACCTGTTCCAGCTGATTTTAATCCAGCAGTAAAATTAGTTCCCAATCCTGGTAGTGATGGGCTAGCCATATTGTTCTACTCCGCTGCCTTTGTGAAACCCTGATTATCCCTGTGTCAAAAAATATTAAGTGCTTAATTTGTATAAAAACAACATGAAATTGTTTTGTGCAGGACTTTTTTCTTTTGCCCATTTTTTGCTTTTTTCAAAAGCGTCCTTATACTTTGCTGTAGGGAACATGTAGAACCTTGTAACACATTGTAAAAGTCAGGTGGTAAAACGCTTCAGATTTCTTAAAACATACCCGAAGCGGTATTACACATAATCACGGGTGAAGGATGGATTGCACTGTATGGCAGTTACAAATAATGATTTTATAAATCAGAAGAACCCTTCTATTGATGAGCAGATCAGTCAGTTAACTGACTGGAAGACGCCATCTCCTGATTTTAATGCGGTTCTTGATGCCATTACATGTGCACAAGAACATGCTGAGCCTAACAGTTACAATGCTTTGCAATTGGCATATCAAAAAGCCAAAACTCAATATTTAATGGGTGATCTGGAGAAAGCACGCAATCAAATTAAAACCGCTCAAAAAAAACTAACTGAAAGTAATGTTAACAAAAATTATGATCAAAATACTTGGAAATGCTTAATACTCAGGTTTTTGGTTATAGAACTAGCGCTAGATACTTTAGCTGGAAAGCGCAAGGCTGTTTATCAAACAGTTTCTTTAATTAAACAGTCTTTGTGGTCATTTTTTTCGAATGGTTTTCTCATAAAAAATTTAATGGCACCGGGTGGGGAAGCAATGCTGGCTTTGGCCAAGCATTATTGGCAAGAGACAACTGATACAACCGCAACAGGTAATGTCAGTGGACATTTGCTGGGTGAGAAAAGGGGAAGCAAAGGAAACAAGCAAAATAACGCACAGGGGGTAGAAAAAAACACACTGTTTCAAATACTTTCAAGTGGGGGGCAAGGCCTTTTTTATGGGCTAACTGGGCTGGGGGTTTCTATGTTGGCCTTGCCCTCACAAAAACAGAGTGACTGGGTTAAGGTTGGGGTTTCTTTTTTTCTGTTAAAAATAACCCATTGGCTGGGCTTGATTAATCAAGCCCGCAATGTGGCTTTTTTTCTTTATCAAGAGTTTCCAGGGTTTACGCCTGGTCTTGTTGCTTTCGGTGATTTATATCAGCAAGATGAGCCGGATTTGAAATTTAACCCGTCTGACTCAACGGAAATTGGTAACAATGTAAATACATTTGATTCAGAAATAATTACTAAGGTTGTTGAAAACACCCCTTTACAGCACGAGTTAATCTGCCTGAGCAGTATGATTAATACATCGTCTTTTTTAAAAGCTGTCTTTTACTGGGAAAAGGCACGTGAAAAGTCGCCAGTATGCTTGACTGCTTTGTCGCGTTTGGCAAATTTTTATGCGGAAAACAGCCAGATAACATCCGCTTTGTTTTATAATCATCAGCGCTTAAATCTTCAACCATTTGATATGGATACTGCTTTATCGCTCGGCACTGGATATGAGCAAATTGGAGAACCTGTTAATGCAATCGCCTATTACGAAATGGCCCTTAATTTGAGTCAAGATAATCAACAAAAAGCGGTAATTGCAACATTAATTAGCGGAATTTACGAATCAGAGCTGAAAGATTTATCCAGTGCAATTGCCTATTGTAAAATTGCAGATAGCTTAAATTCTGGTAATATAGAAGTAATTTTACAGTTGGGCACACTGTATTTTCATGCTGGGCAATTGGATTGTGCCAACATTGTTTATCAAAACGCATTAAATCATGGTTTATCAAGTGCACAGTTATTTTCAAATCTTGGTTATCTCAGCTGGATTAGCCAGGATATGATCAGTGCTATTGAATATTACAATCAGGCAATTGAACTGGCACCTGATTATAAAATTCCTTTTAATAACCTTGGGGTTATATATCTGGATGAATTGTTAGATACAGAAAAAGCCTTGGAAATGTTTGGCAAGGCCCATGCCATTGATGAAGAATATGCCCTGGCCTTATACAATCTTGGCCGGACATATAGTTTATTGGGTAAAACCAATGAAGCTGTAGCTTGCTATCACAAAGCCAAAAGTTTTGATCCTGAATCACATGAAGTTGATGCAACCGAGGTTGAAAGTCGGATTCAAATGCTTTTAAGTAATAAAAGGCTTGAAAACAACAGTGCCACAGGAACTCTTGCAGATGATGTAATAGAATAAATTCTATGCACTCTGTTTATAAGCTTGTGGGCCTTTTATGAGCAATAACGAAGTTTTTAAAATCCTTATGTTTCAGAATAATCTAAGTTCTCGCCGCTAGGACTTCAAACATTTTTCAGAGTAGCCTGATCAGCTTGCCAATATCTAAAAAAATACTCGATTCTAATTAAAAAAAAGTTTACCGCAAGCAGCAGATTTCTTATTACAGCAGTTGGAATATTTCATAAACGGGCTGAAATTCCTGGTTCTGAGCTATAAAATGGTGTATTCAGTCCCCTTTAAAAACGATCTTAAAACAATATAGCAAGAAACGGCTTAATGTTTTGCCTTTGAAAAATAAGTCCACAAGAAACACCTTATTTCTTATGGTGTTGGGGGATACCAAAGGGTCCTCAAAGGATATTTTTTGGCAAAGTAAAAAAGAAAAAGTGTTGTAAAAAATCATGATTCAATGCAATTACTTCCCTAAATCATCTGCTTTACAGTCTCTTTATGGTATAAATAAATCACAATAAAAAGGATTACTCCCATGGGTTCCAGCAACGTATCAAGACCCAGCAAAGCAGACGCCTCATTTAAAATTAGTGAGTTAACCAAGTCATTGCCTTTACTTTCCGTTGATCCCACTGAATCTAATTTACCTGAAAAAGCCTTGTTCCAGTACCCGGCTGTTACGGTGAGAAAACCGTATGAGCCATTGGAGGCAAAAAAAAACCGAGCACTGCTTAAACCGGTGGTCCAAGGCATGGTAAAACAAAGCCTGAACCTAACCCCTGACCCGGTGATGCTTACCCATATTGTCACCACACGGTGTAATTACAGCTGCGGGTTTTGCTCGTTTGCCGATACATTAAATGCCAAAACCAATGAGCTTGGCCTGGATGAAATTAAAAAAACTTATGCCAGTATTGGCAACAACCTGAATGTCATTGTGTACTCCGGTGGTGAAACCACACTGAACCGAAATCTGGCTGAAATCATTGAAGCCGCCTACACCCTGACCCCGGTGCAGTCGGTGTATATTATCTCCAATGCCTGGAAGCCCAACTTGTTGCTGGAAATTACCCACCGCATTATGCAAACCTGCCCGGATCTGCATCTGACCTGGAGTCTGAGCATTGAAGGCCCAAAAGCTGTTAACAACGCAACCCGTTACACCAAGGCAAGCAACTGGGACGCCTGGCAAAACACCATTGATGCCATGCAGGGCCTAAAGGCTATTCGACATCGTTTTGGCTACAAGCAGCTGGATGTACAGCTGTGCACGGTTTGCACGCCGGATAATGCAGCCATTCTGGAAGACTGGTACCACCAGGTGCGCGATGAATTAAAACCTGACAAATGGAATTTAAATCTGATGCGCAAAAGTGTCCAGATGAGTGAGCACACGATGGAAACCTTTGACGCACGGCGGCAGAAAAAAAG
The DNA here is from genome assembly GCA_038745945.1 of Cyanobacteria bacterium P01_H01_bin.74. Taxonomy (GTDB): domain Bacteria; phylum Cyanobacteriota; class Vampirovibrionia; order Vampirovibrionales; family Vampirovibrionaceae; genus JBCDLA01. The sequence continues at coordinate 6,973 of JBCDLA010000009.1, forward strand.
TCTGGAGCCCTTTGAGACCAAATATCTGGCCATCACAGAAGCTGTCCGTCAAGATGTGCTGGCTGGCACGCTCAAGTTTTTGTATCATACGCCCAACCCGGGTGATGGGGCCATGAAATCGGCTGTTGATTTAATCAGTCAGCAAGAAAATCGAAACACACTGCTTGAAAACCCGCTGCGTTTTCAGTGTAAAGCAGGCAGTATGGGCGCTTACATCAGCAGCAACGGTTTGGTCAGTGGTTGTGAAGAATTTGCCCACCATCCTGGCGATCCCAAGGTGTTTGGTCAACTGCGTGATAATGACTATAATTTTATGGCCATCTGGCGCAGTAAAACGGCTAAAAAGCTGCGGCAACTGGCTGGAAAGTCTCCTGAATGCCGAGGATGCACATTGGAAAGTCAGCGTAATTATCCCAGCGCGCTGTTGTCTCCCAAAACCTTGCTGGAAGCGGGTAGTCTGGCCAAAATTATTGCAAAATCTTGAAAAATCAGGCTCAATGGCTTTATTTTCTGTAATAACTTTAACCAACCCGGTCTACTGAGAGCCCAGCAGTTGCAATTTATCTCATTGAACACTTTGAATGATGCCATTACTTGAAACATGCAGCAGCTGTTAATGCCACCGGAATCAAATCGAAATAATGACGCTATAAACTTAGTAATACCCAATTAAAGCATTCCCAACCAAAGAGAGAGGAGTCTCCCCGTGAACGGAAACACCCGGTTAAACAAAAAAATTCGCACTGCCATTTTAGGCTTTGGCGGCCTGGGCAAAGGCATGGCCAGATTAATTCCCCACCGCCCTGATTTCCAGTGGGTGGCCATGGCAGACAGCCAAGGCTTTGCCTACAATGCCGCAGGGCTTTCACTGGATAATGACGGTGAACTGTCTCATTCGATTACGCCCAATGCTGACAGTATTGTGACATTGTTAAAAACCTATGGCGCAGACATTGATGCCGTTTTTATGGCCTTGCCCAATTTGCCAGTGGTATTTTTTGCTGAAACCATTCATCGTGTGGCCACAGAAACCGATTTTTCCGGAGTATTTGTTGATGCTTTAAAACGAACGGAAGCCGTTGAAAAACTTTTTGCATTGCAAAAACTGCTGCAAGACAGCCAGATGCTCTATATTACCGGTGCAGGGGCAACGCCTGGCTTTTTAACCACTGTGGCGGCTGTGGCTGCGCACTCTTTTGTGGAAGTTTTGGATGTGACCATTAATTTTGGCGTGGGCATTGCCAATTGGGAAGCCTATAAAGCCACGGTAAAAGAAGATTTAATTCATCTGGAAGGCTTTGATGCCAAGCGCGTGGCCTGCATGAGCGATGCTGAAATTGACGAAGAACTGGCACGACGCGGTGGCCTGCTCAAGCTCACCGAGATGGAGCACGCCGATGATGTGATTCTGGAAATGGCCGGGGTTTGTAGCCGTGATCGCGTCCGGGTGGGAGGACTGGTTGATACCCGCAATGCCAAAAAGCCGGTGAGTACGACGGTAACTGTTACAGGCCGAACCGCTGGCGGGGCGGTTGGCAGCCATCAGTTTGTGGTTTCCGATGAAGCCACTATGGTCGATAATGTGTGCGGGCCTGCCTTAGGCTTTATGTTGACGGGCATGGGCATGTTGAAACGCGGGCATCATGGCATTTTAACCTCAGCGGATGTAATGCCCCGGTTTGCCTCTGCTGTTGGCCATGTGCCAGATGCACACCCAGATTTGTCTAACGAGAAGAGCACCTCAGGAAAAATACTGGCAGACGCCCTGCATTAATGACAGCCCTTGTTATTGCAGGAACAGGGACCGGTGTCGGGAAAACAGTGGTCACGGCTTGTCTGACTAATTTTTTTCTGAAAAAAAATCAATCGGTTTGTGTGTACAAACCGGTGCAAACCGGAACACCCAAAGGCTTGCCGCCTGAAGACATTGATACCATTCAGCACTGGCTGTTTGCAGACTCGCCACCTGACAGTCAGTTTAGTGGACAATGCACTTATTGTTTGGAAGCGCCTGCTGCCCCGTGGGTCGCCGATTGTTTCAGGGGAACACAACCTCTGCCCGAAGTGCCCGGAACGATTGACCCCAATCAACTGGTTGCAGTGTTTCAAGATCTAGAACGGCGTTATGATTGTGTCCTGGTTGAAACCGCTGGTGGGCTTCGGGTTCCCATCACGCAAACCTGGGATACAATTGCCCTGATTCAAGCACTTGGCGTTCCGGTGATTTTGGTAACCAGCCCCATTTTAGGCAGCATTAATCACACACTGCTGTCTTATGAGGCCATGGTCCGGGCTGACATTTGCGTTCAGGGGCTTGTGGTTTCTAATTACTGCCGCAATGAGGAAAGCCTGGCAGTCGATACGTTTCCGGCGGTTATCCAGGCCCTGTTGCCAAAGTCTGTGACTATTGAAATCCTACCCCTTTTGCCTTTAGGACCCGCGTGTTTTCAGACAGCGGTGTTTCAAGACTTAGTGGCTGGAAAATTTACGCCGCTTTTTTAATGCAAGTTAACGTTCAGTCGCGCCAGTTTGTATCTGTGATATGCTGATGAAATTGTAATTGAAAGGCAGCAAGACAGTGAATTCAAAGCAATTTGGCTGGTTTTTTTGATGAGGCTGTCTTCTAAGAAATCAGGTTTTAATAAAACAGGTTTTTAATAAAAAAAGAGAGGATCATAGATTATGACGACCCCATCAACTGTTGAATTGTCCCCCTTGGCTGTTGGGACAAAAGCCCCTGACTTTGATCTTCCGGCCTCCGGTGGCGTGCAGGTTAAACTGTCTGATTACGCGGGTAAAAACTTGATTATTGTGTTTTACCCCAAAGATCAAACCCCTGGCTGCACCAAGCAGCTGTGTGCCCTGCAAGCAGATACTGAAAAGTTTAAAGCCCTGAATACAGCATTTATTGGTTCAAACCCAGCATCCCAAGAAAGCCACGAACGGTTTTCTGAAAAAGAAGGCTATACTTTCCCCATTGTGGTGGATGCAGAACGAACCATGGCCCGGGATTACCACGCCTTGAAAGAAGATTGCAAAGGCATTCAACGGACTGTTTACATTGTTGATGAAACAGGTGTCATACGTTACGCTGAACAGGGTTTACCATCAGATGAAGTGCTGATGGAAGCCATTAAAGGGTTTTAACACGGTTTTAATGCCAAGCAACTCTGTAAAGCTTTTTTTAATTTTATTGATAACGGCTGTTCGTGGAGAGCAACGGTTCAACCACGAGCAGCATCAATTAATTATTCATAGAAGTAGAGGAAGTAGAGATAGTCCCCCTGTCAGACCGGATATTACGCTACATAAAGAAAAACCCTATCAATACAGTGTTGCTCAAATAAAGAATAACTTTGATCCTGCTGCAAGAATAAGAGAAACACGATGGATAAGGCATCATCGTCGAAATCCTAATCTGCGCGGACCATCATTTCGAACGCCCACAATATAAATTAACCTAGAGTCTAAACTACTTTAGCTAGCCTTGAGGTAAGCTAAAGTACCTCAGACCCTAACAAGATATTATTAAGCTTAGTTCAGGGTATCTTTTAAAAGAGCGACCAATTGCGGATCCCATTTTTGACCAGACTCTTCTTCAAGTTGCGCAATGGCTTCTGATGATCGCATTTTTTCATCCCGATAAGGTCGATCATTGGTCATCGCCACATAAGCACTGGCTAATGCCAGTATGCGGGCACCAAGTGGAATGCTTAGCCCGGCACGTTTTTCAGGGCCTCCACTGCCATCCCAAAATTCGTGTTGCGATTTAATAAAAGGAACAACTTCATTTAAAAAGTGCACCGACTGGAGCAATTCGCTCGCCTGTTGGGAACGTTTGTTTAATTTCTCATAATCTTCAGCATTGGGTTTTTCAGGGTTATTAACCAGTGAAGCAGATAAACTCACTTTGCCCAGGCCACTGAGTAACGCTGCTTTTCCAATCAGTGATATTGTTTTTTCATTCAGGCACAGTCTGGACGCCATCGATTTGGCCAGCTCAGCCACTGCTTTAGAATTGCCGTGGCTAAATTGATAACGGGCATCAATGCACTCTGATAAAGCTTCCAGGAAATGATGCTGGTGAACGGTTAAATCAGAAATGGCCGCTGTTATAGTTGCGCGTTTAGCAATCAGACTGCTTCTGGTTTCTTCCGTTAACGCGGTTGTCTGCCCAGATGATACGTCTGAACTGATTTTAAATAGTTGATCAATCTGAAGACTGGTTATCAGAACAGAACGGATTGTTGCTAACAACGCTTTTTTTTCAGCGTCTTGGCTTAGTGTTGGTTCAACAGCTTTGTCTATTACCAGCAGAAGGCCAGACAAATATGGATCAACCGCATTTAAAGAAGCCACCATCAGCTGTTTATTCTGGGTATCACCCAATGCGCAACACAGAGACTCAGGCAGCAGATCAGTCAGCGACTGAACGTCATAATTATTTTGACCCGTGACAAAACTGTAGACCCTATCTGTTTGATTAAAAAGCAGCTTTAATTTCGGAAATGTTTCTAATGCAACAGCAATCTGGTCTGTAGCATCAGGTAGCGAGTGGCCTTGCAGTAATAAAGCCGTTTCTTCTGGCTGGTCATTGGTTTGCAAATTGTTCGCCAGTCCACTGTTAGACTTTGTACTATTAGACTCTGCACTATTTTTTAAAGGGCTATTGGATAAAATAAAGCAAGCTTCTGCTGAAAAGTATTGGCAAATGGTTTTTGCAACACCATTTAAGGGCATTTCTGGCGTTTCGTCGGCATTCGAAGGATAGCCCAAGCATGCAAGCATATGCTCAAGCGGATACAACACCATCAGCTCACGGATTTGGGCAGTCAGTTTTTGTGGGTTCTGGGATACCTGAACATTAATTTTATCCAGTAATGCTTTTGAAATAAAAGTTTCACTAATAAAATCTTCAATATTTAAAGCATAAATTGCATCCAGCGGGTTATTGCGCAAGCCTGAAATAGCAGCATTCTTGTGCCCAAGGGTTTCATTGTTTTGGGGTGCTGCATCATAAGGAGTACTCATTGGTGCACAACCTCCTCAGTTATATTGCCTGATTAGTTAATAACTAGGTAACTATTGTACCGTTTATAAGCGTCCCAGGGAATATCAATATATTATTGCAGGTAAAGGTTTTTTTTCGCTCAAAACCGTCTATTTATAAAATGAAAAAAAAATCGGGACACTGGAAAATGTTTATACAAGTGTAAGATTGGGTATATAAAATATACTAAATGTAATGATAAAACAGCATTTGAAATCAACAAGACGCGTAAACAGTGCGTGAATCAAGGATGACGAAATTCAACGTGGATGTCATAAGCCTGAGCAAGAAATATGCATTGCCTTTAACACCACTTTTTTACAAGGCAACAGGTCAAATGAAACAGCAGGGACAAGGCGTTATTGAGTACGCAGGTGCACTGGTCATTGCTGCCATTATTGTTTCTGCGGGCATTATTATTATTCCCCCTGGGTTTTCTGCTTTAATTAATACCATTTATAGGGCTGTTACCGCTTTTATGGGGACTTATCTGCCTGGATAGGCTGATGATAAAAAACGCTAAAAATAAAAAGCTAAAATGTTCTGAAATAAAAAAAAGGTGCCAGAACTTGTTGGCACCGTGTGGTTCATCAGGGAAAGATAGAGGTATGGAAAACGTAAGCACTTGGGGCGTTTCACCTTTTTGCTTACAGCATTAATATCGGGTTTTTTTAAGCAGTCCTGCATACAGTTTTTGAATGAGTTTCACGCCTGAAAAAAGCTTCAATTTTTTGAAAATCAAAAAAAAGCCACTATCAGCCCGTTAAAGTTCTAACCTCATCTATCGAAATGAATAACAGACAGCACACTCCTACATTTGAATGAGGCATTTGCCCTGATTCAAGTTAAAGGGTTGCTGTCAGGGGTTAACAAATAAGTCACACGATAAAAAACACGACTAACAATCACACGTTACGTTCTGGCAGGCGCTGTGAGCTGGTTTTTGTTTGTTTCAAGCAATGATTGGCAATACAAGCTGCTCATGGGTTTCAACAGGACGTTGCAACCCATCGGAAGTTAAACGTTTGCCAGCAAAAAGGCAATAGGAGATTAAAATGCCCTTAATTATCAACACCAACATTGGTTCAATGAATGCACAACGTTATTTGACCAATAACACCACGGCTCTGCAGAAGTCGATGGAAAAACTCTCATCTGGCTTTCGTATTAATAAAGCGGGTGATGATGCGGCCGGCCTAGCGTTGTCTGAAACACTACGTGCACAAATTCGTGGTTCTCAGAAGGCATTGGACAATACACAAGACGGTATCAATGTCATGAACATTGCTGACGGTGCGTTGCAAACCATTACTGACAACTTGCAGCGGATGAGAGAACTGGCAGTTCAGGCAGCCAACGATACCTACAGTGCCACACAACGAACTTCGATGCAAACCGAATACGATCAGCTGGCTTCAGGGATTACCCAGATTGCTAGTGCCGCTGAATTTAACGGGATTAACCTCTTGGATGGTACATCAACACTAACCAACCTTCAAATTGGAGCCAATACAACAGCAGGTGTTGATACATTTAACGTTTCTACTGTATTTGCTGATTCACGGGCTGCCGCCTTGGCTGTTAACGCAGGATCGTTAGCCAACAACGCTAATGCTTTAACCGCCATCACCGCTTTGGATACAGCTATTAACACGGTGAATACCAGACGGGGTACTGTGGGTGCGTCAGTGAACCGGTTGGAAGCAACAGCGGCAAATCTGGCAACCAGCATTGAAAATCTTTCATCCTCGGAGTCAAGAATTCGTAATGTTGATGTGGCAATGGAGTCTGCTAATTTATCAAAGTATCAGATTCTGCAGCAGGCTTCATCAGCGATGCTGGCTCAGGCCAATCAGGCACCGCAGTTGGCCTTGCAGTTGCTAAGATAAGAAAGGTGAAACCAACCAGTCGTTCGCTGGTACCGTTGGGATTCATCATTACTATGCTATAAGGCTATGCTTTAGGCAAAACACTGGGAAAATTAGGAAACTGGGTTGTAAAACAACAATCAGTCTTTTAAACGCTGGGTAGTGGCACTGCCAAAGCCCAGCGCTTTTTCTCTCAGAATGCTTTAATTGCTAACAGTTGTCGCACTGTCAATTTGAACGCCAAGTCGCGAACCCGATGGCAACACAACTTCTTTGCCTTTTCGGGCAACAGCATAAGTCATACCGCCCAAGGCGCCAACCCCCAGGCCAAACAATGCACCAGTACCAACACTGCCCAGCAAACCACCAGCTGCTGTACCCATTAAGGTACCAACCCCAGTTGCACCGGCAGCAATACCAACCCCTTTGGCAATATCAGTTGTGTAGCTGTTGCCTTTAAGTACACCGCTTTCATCACCCGTTACAATATGGCCATGAACTGGAATGGTTCTGCCGTTGGCCAGTTTAATCAGGCTGAAACGAACATCTAAAACGCCGTGGCGTCCTACATGGCCAGCTGGATTGACATTGACCACTTCGCCCTGAACTTGGCTACCCGCCGGGATAGCAATAACATCGTTCACATACACATCGCTGTCAATGGTTCCATTTACAGGGTCACCCATCTGTGCAGACAGTGAGCTAACCGGCACATCGGTTGTGACTGTTAAAACCGTGCCTTTTGGGATGGATGCCACCCGGCCATAGATGGTTGCCGGTGTAGCGCTGTTGTAAAAGCTGCCAGATGATACTCCCAATGAATTGGCGGTATTGTTACTATTGGTGTTATACAGGCTGTTGTTGTACAAGGCAGCATTGTTGTAGGCATTGGTATCCAGGTTGTAGTTGCCATAAGTGCCGGTGTAGTTACTTGTGTTTGTATTGTTGTAAAGGCGGTTGTTGTTATTGTATAAATTGGTACTTTGCATCGGCTTGAGCGGAATATCCCCATCTGCAAATGCGATCAATGGCATGGCGGGTCCAAGTAATAGGCTGGCTGAAAGCAAAAGTCCCAGAAAAGGTTTTGCAACGGGCTTGGGGGCGTTAAAACAGGCATTGTTGGATATTATAGGCATTGTCTCTAACCTCTTTAATGGTTCATAGTGGGTTGTGTGTGCAAAAAATAGTAATTAAAAAACAGCGACTTGGGCAATTTAAATGGATTATGGTTGCAGCAATTTCAGAATGTTGAAGGCTTATATGTTTATTACGAAATATTACAAAACTATTTTAGGCGGTTTCCGCTCATGGCGCAAGTTTTGAATTTTACCTATTTTTTTCAACATTGTTTTTAAAAGAGGATAGCTCCTTTAAAATAATCTTCTCTTTCCTGTTACAGGTTATTGCTCAGCTCTTTTACGCGAAAGTAAAGATTTTTTCAAAAAACTATTTTTTTTATTTATTTGGTCAAAAAGGCTCCAGTTAGAACTTTTTTAAAATAATTGAGAAAACAAAAATCTATGTACGCTGGGTGAAAAGTGTCTCAACAGCCTGATCATTTTTATTCACAGCATAATCCTTGTATGCACTGCTCTAACGAAAACCAAAGTAATATCAATATGAATGGCGGCGAATAAGCTAAACGTCAAATGCAGGAGTGTATTAATCTTTGTTACAACTGTTTGGATACTGTTTATATGGAATCCCTATTGCATTACAGCATGTTACGGCACGCTGGACATAGACCACCCTGCCTACTAGCATGACTTCAATGCAAGTTCTTTTTCATTCTAAACTTGGTCTGCTATCGCTGTGACTGAGAAATTTCAATCAGAAAGCACGACAAGTCCTTCCAACAGGGTTCTTCCGGATTATACACATTTTATGGTTGGCATCGCTATTGCTTTTTTAATGGGCAACACAGTGGCCTATTGCGTGCCAAATAACAGCTTATGTAATCCTTTTGTTGCTCTGGGAGGCTTATTTGTTTGCGTTGGTTATGTTCTAAGTGCCTTATTATTAGCCGTAGAAGAACAAAAAAAGCGTAGCGTTTGGGGCATTCCAGTAGCCATATGGCTGATTATGCTTATCGTGGGATGCCAGCATTATCATCTTAGACAGTTTAAACCCGCTGTCTTTACTGAAACAAATACTTCCCCGTTAACCCAGCAGCCTTTAAAACAAGTCAAACTGAAAGGCAGACTTCTCAATGCGCTAAAACCTAACCAGTGGGTTATGCAGGTTCACAGCATTAACAATCATCGCGTTAAAGCCACTGAAAAAACGGGGAAACCCCTGAGACTTTTATTGTATTTACCCAAAAACAAGATTTTATCGAATAACGCAGGACGAAAGACATCGTTTTCAAACCATTCTCAAAATCTGCATTATTTTCCGCAACCTGGCCAGAGAATCCACTGCATTGCAACCGTTTCAGCCCCTTTTGAAACCAGTATACCGGGTAATTTTAATCAGAAAAAATATTTAAAATCTTATCAGATAGAAGCCATTGGCCGTTATGTAAAATCAATTGAAGTCATAGAGCCCCCTATCAGTTGGCATGACCAACTGCTCAGGCAAACCATTCAACTGCGCAACCGTGTTTCTGGCGTTCTGGCCAACACGTTGCCATCACCGCAAGCTGAAATCTTTGGCGGTTTGGTCCTTGGAGAACGTGCTATCCCAGTGGATCGCAATACAAAAACAGCATTTATTGAAACTGGGCTCATCCACTTGCTTGCAGCATCAGGAATGAATGTAGGCATTGTGGCTTTTAGTATTTTTGCAATTTGCAGGGCATTTAAAATGCCTTATCAATTCGCCATTGTCGCTGCAATGATTGTTGTTGGGTTTTATAGCCTTTTGACTGGGCTGCCGCCATCGATTCAGCGGGCTGCTGTGATGCTAGAAATTGCGCTAGTCCTGAAACTCATCAATCGAAGTTTGTCTGCTGTTCTGCTGTTGTGTGTGGCAACTTGTTTTTTAATTCTGCTCAACCCAGATACGATTGGCAATATTGGCTTTCAGTTTTCTGTTTTTACAACATTGGGGCTACTTAGCATGTTGCCGCCAATACAAAAAACTGTTGGGTTTTACCTCACCAACCGGCTTGCGGCTGTACTGTTAGTTCCAATCGTTGCACAGATTTGGATTTTACCGCTTTCAGTCTACTACTTTAACCAATTCCCGTTGCATTCTATTTTACTGAATATTCTGGCATTGGTACTCATAACACCGCTCACACTTTTGGGTTTTATGACTGCATGCAGTAGCTTGCTGATACCAAAGCTTGCCAGTGGCATTGCAAGTTTGGCTTTACCTTTTTTGAATGGTTTATTTTTTCTCGTTCAACAGGGCAGTCAGCTTCATTGGGCATTAATAGACATGCCGTCACCTTCACCCTGGCTTATTGTTGCATGGTATCTGATTCTAGGGGGAACGACATTGGCTTACAACATGCCGCCTGTTCCAGTGGATGTCAGCAATAAGCCAAAAGAAAAAACAAGTAAAAGCCAGTGGTTTTCAATATTTTCCACATTTTTTAAGAAATGGCAAAAATCCCATTTCATTCTGGGCTGTATTTGTATCGTGTTGGTCAGTATTTGGGTAGAACGGTTGTACAACAGTGCCTACACTTGGATTGATTTTTTACCAGTGTCACCTTACCGCCAGGCGATTCTGGTACAGCAACCCAAAACTCAACAATTTGTGGGCATACTGCCGGAAGATTTAACTTTTTATGAAGCCAGGGCTTTCCGCAGTTTTTTAAACCATGAGGGTATTCGACAGCTTAGTACACTGGTTTTAACACCCCAGCATAAATCTCGCTTTCGAAAAAATTTAACTGAGCAGCCCAGTCTAATCTCAACGGCCTTAAAGCCATCCTCAACGGGGATTCAGCCTGTAAGTCATTTAGCCCATCAGCTTGTTATTCTCAGTGAAAAAAACAACAGCGCAATGCCATTGTATCGTTTCAATGCGCTCTCTAAAAAAATGATTGTTTTAAAATCAGGATTGCACAACTTGAATATGCCGAAACTGAATTTCTGGCTTTACCCCAAGGCATTACAAATTAATTACAGGCAACGTTGTGTCTTTGGTCTAAATGTATTAGAAGGCAAAGAAGATTTGCTTAAAGTGCCTCAAGATTATGGTTTAAACAGCCACCAGAAAACTATCTTAACGGCAAAAAACTGTGCAATAAACCGACTTGATTCAGATTCAGGGTATTACTTAAGCATCCCCCACTTTACAGACTTTCAAAAAGGCTACGGCCGTTACCGCTATTTTCGGCTCCGTCTTAACGAGAACTCTGCTCTGGTCTTTCAGTAAATTTAGTTTGATAAAAATTACTTTATGGGCAAGTTGCTAAAGGCTTCATAACACCCTGTACTGGATTAACCTGCACATCATAAACCTGCAAATCGTTACAAAGCTGATTCATAACCCACATATTTTTGACCCACGTATTTTTTTCAGGTCCTTGTTTTAAAAAAATTTTGATTGATTTAACAGCAGGTTGCCCTATGCGCAGCAAAGCCATATAGCAAACCGATTGAACGACCAATGACTCAGCCACCAAGGCTTCTAACAAAAACTTAACAGCCGGTAAACCGATTTGAACCATTAAGTTTTCAACTTTTTGCCGGCCCGCTTTATCTGCCCCTTCAACAGATTGAAGCAGACACTGAATAATATCGCCAACAGATAAAGCTTCCTTGATTCCCGTTGCAGAAGCATCAAATGAAATTAATTGAAGCTGACTGGTTGTCTGTTTATTGGAAATACTGGGCGCTAGTGGGGCAATAGACATTATTAACCTGTTTCTTTAGGGAATGATAAAAAGGAGAATGATAAAAAACTTATTTTATTAATTTATACTTTAAGCCAGTAAAATGAACAATTGTTAAGGCTTGACCCATTTGCAGTAAAACAAGCGTAATTAGAGTCTGGCCTTTACCTATTGCAATCAATTGTAAAGTGACTTTGGTTGCCAGGCTGTTTTTCTTTCTTCTTAAATCCAGGCAGCAATTGCTTCTTCGGCTTAATTACAAAAAGAAAACACAGGCTGATCGGGATAAAAAACGGTCACAGTAATAAAAAAAGGCTTCACAAGCTTTTAATTGCTTTTTTAGAGAATCTTTATATTTTATTTACGTGAAATCAAAAAAACTCAACCCCATGGAGGAAACCATTCAATGGATTGTCTTTATAACCAAATAGAACCTATTAAGTCTGACTGCTTTGTAAAAAACAAGTTCATCAAATTAAGCATCGAATGCTGAAGGTTTTTTTTTAAACGATGCAGGCCTTGGTTTACGAAGACGATTTAAAGTCGAGTGACAAAGAGTTGACGCAATACCGCAGGCCAGTTGGCTCCGGGCCATCCGAAAAAACATGGCCCAGGTGGGCATCACAATTGCTGCAGACAATCTCGGTGCGCTGCATCCCCAGGCTGTGATCCGTATATTCTTTAATAACCGTTGCATTGACAGGGGCATAAAAACTTGGCCACCCTGAGCCAGAATTGTATTTTTCAGTGCTTTTAAACAAAACAACATTACAACAGATGCAATGGTAAAACCCTGTCTCACTGTGATGATAATACCGCCCAGACCCAGGGCGTTCGGTGCCTTTTTTTCGTGTAATGGCGTAAACTTCCGGGGTCAACCGACTTTTCCAGTAAGTATTGTCTTTTTGTTTGGTTTTCTTGATGTCTGGTTCTTTCAAGTCCGGGCCTTTCAAATCTGGCGTTTTTAAGTCAAATCCCCATTCAATTTAATGGTTTTCTACTTTGGCATTAATCCATTTTTTTTAAATTCACAACGAATTAAAATCCCGATGAATGATGCAATTTCTGGTCTTAGGCAATTTCTTTGACTTTGTTGGTCAGCACTGCTGCGGGATAATAGTTGGGCATAATTAACAGGCACTGCTTCAACATTAACAACGATTCTTTATAATTTTCCAACCTGTAATAATACTGGCCCAGATGATAATATGTTTCTGGATCGCTGGGCAAGGCTTTTTGCCCCAACATTAAAAACGATTCAACCCGGTCAAGCTGATTGGTATTTAACAGTGCCCGACCACACATCTTATAAGCTTCAAGGTTTAAATACGAGAGCGTGGGCAGGTAATAATAAATATTTTCAAGGTATTCAAAGCGTTTGGCTTCCACCAGGTTACATACATCAACCTCAAGGTTATTGCGGATTTGCAGCAACGTAGGGTACTGGTTAAGCTGACGGGTAATCATTGCATACAACGTGACCACCCAGTGCTTGGGATAAATTTCACACGGGGGGCGCCAAAAGTTTGCAGCCGCTGAGAGTTTTCCGTTCAAAAGCTGACAATACCCTGCAAGCAAAGGATTGTCCAATTTCTGATAAACAGTACTAGCCCTGCTGAAGTTTTTTTGTTGGCGGTAAACCAGGGCCAGCAACTCCTGAACAGCGTGCATGTCACTGTCTGATTGGCAGTGTTTGGCAAGGGCAGCCAGTTGTTTTTCAGCTTTAATTAAATTTTTATGCTGAAATAAAACCTGTTTAATCGCAGTTAAATCATTGTAGAAAGACATAGCAGAGGCGGTAATTAACGTGTTTATTTAAAAATTCAAGTCTCCGGGAGAAAAAGGGGGGAAGAATACCAATCAATACGTTTTGCAGTGCAACAGGGGCAAGTTGAACGCCTTCAATTTTGCTGAACTGCTGATTTTTGGGCTGTTTTTTGTGTTGTGGTTTGTCCAATACCGGGGAGATCTTGTACGGCCATTGACAATACATTGGGGTCTGTTTCAGTGCCGATGGCTGCCTGATTGCTTGCTTTAATTTCTGCATAGAGTTCTTCCCGGTAAATGCCAATGTTTTGCGGCGCTTTAATGCCCAGTTTGATGGCATCGCCTTTGACATCGAGAACAACAATTTCAACCTCATCCGTGTGGGTAGAAAGAATAATTTTCTGATTTGTTTTTCGTGTTAAAACCAGCATAACCTTGGATTGCTTTCTCAGTTGTCGTCCGTTGTTTTGCCCGGTGTCTGATTCAATTTCAATAGGGGATGCCGCAGGACTCAGAAAACACATACCCTATTCAGGGTGATGGCACTGACGGACTGCTGGGTTCTGCAGGATTGCTTTCTTCTGTTGATTCACCGACATGCTGCTGATCAGAAATAAGCGGTGTTTTGGTCTGGAAGCGTTCATCATTGAGTACCACCTGGGCAGCATGCAAGCTTGTTTTGTTTATCACCAGGGGGCCCAGCAAATTGGTCGTCATTTTCTGGGGGGCATCTGCCGGGATATTGACCATTGTCAGCACCAAGGCATCATCGGCTGTTTTTAAATCCAGCAGTGCTGTTGTGTCATCATCGATATCAAAGGCGTAATCGATGTTAAAAAATTGGGGATTGGTCACCACAAAGGCCAGATCGGGGCGAGAAATAGCCTGGAGCCATTTAAACGGAGAATCATCGGCGTGATTAAGCAACACGTATTCTCTGAGATCTTCAAATCCCAGAATCGGCTTTTTAAAGCGAATTATGGTGCTGCTCTCTATTTCCAGCGTCCCAAACCGTTTGGTTTCAAGGGTAATGGTTGACATGCGGTTCATTCACTTATAGAAACTATTAACTTTGCCAGGTAACAGGCAACGGTATTCCAAGTGCCATTGTAACCAATACGACGTTAAATGGCTAGTCAATACCGTTCTCTTTGTCAGTTTATCCATTAAATGCACGAGGTACGATAAACACTAACCATAATTTAGCACTGCTTGCGCTGGTTATTACAGGGCCAAAGCTGTGACCCCAATTCAATTGCTTATTGACTGTTTACAAGGGTGTATTTTCTTTTATAGCGTCTAAATGCATAAAAAATGATTTACGATACGCAGGATAAACAGGGTGATTAACTGGATTTCCAGTTTCTGGACCCTGAATATAAGGAATAGGATTGTTCGATTCGTACTTTCTGATTGTTTTTTTAGGGTTCGAGCAATCAGCCTCACGCCTGGCTTTTTCAATGGCTTCGGGTGACAAACAGAGTTGCTTTTCACGGGCAGTCTTGTATAACTCTGAAAGTGTGTCATGACATTTCTTTGAAAACCCATTTGTTGCGACCCTGTGACCCACTAAATTTTTCGCAGCTTCTATCAGCCGTTCTAAAGGCCCATTTGTAAACTCGCCAGAGCCTATAGCACGTGTTATTTTATTAAAAAGTGTCCCAAGTAGTTTGAGTGGCAATTTTTCTGGTTCTTTACTCATAGTGAATGCTTTACTGGCAAATAAGCTTAACTGCTTTGCATGTGGTAACAAACTGCCAGCTTCACTAAGATCACTCAACTTTTGAAATGCTGCAAGCAGAACGTTTTTTTCAAGATTCTGGTTTGCATCGTCAGATAGCTCGTAGCTTCTATTGTTTTTATAATAATTTAGCATTAAGGCTTCAACAGTTTTAATGACTTCTTGATCAATAATTTCAAGTGCATCTCTCTTAATCTGATCACGTTCTCCATAAGAATAAATTTCTTCAGCTAGCATCTGCTCAAGTGGTCGAGTGATTTTTTCTTGTATTATATCAACTTGCAATTTTTGTATTTCTCTTACTTCTGGGACTTCTGAGTAAACTAAAGGGTAATCCAATGGCTGAGACTCAGGTATTACTTCAGCAGCATCTATTGAGTTGCTCGAATACATATTTTGAAGTGTATAACTATCCGCTGCAACGCTCTGAAGTTCTCGGGGTTGTTTTCCTGACGCACGATGATCCTGTTTAGCCATAACAACAAATGCAGGCAGTGAAATCAGTGTAGCAAATTTTGTTAGATACATAGAAAAACCTTTCTTATCATTTCGCAATAGTCTCAGACCCAATGTCGTCTCAGATCCTATTCAGTCTCAGTCAGTGATGCGTCAATAATTTGTGATGATTGTCAGTGATGCATTATTAAAATACGGACAACTCTAAAAATTGCCTGAGGGATGTCGCAGTTGATTCCATAATTACGCGCAAAGCGTCTTTTTTTGATGACATACTAAGTATAAATGATTGCATTACTTTGTAATAGAATCTACTCAAAGTTTAAGCTGTTGCTATTGAGCATTGGATGAATCTTGTGTTGGTTTTATCAAGGCATCCTTAAACCGGTCTTGCATTTCTTTTTTTGATAAACCTTGAAGTTCCGGGAATTCCTGTTGGAATTTTGATCGGTCAAACAAGGACAAGCATATTTCATAAATTGCAGGTAAAGGCGCTTCGAGGTATTTTTTTTGAGTTTTCAGAATACAACCGGATGCTTTATGGAATCTTTCCGGATTTTCTTCCTTTAAAGGTTTAGGTTCATAAGAGCTGGTCAACCTAAGACTGAGCAGCTCAGGGAGGATTTGCCTTAAAGTTGCTGTTTTTAAGCTGTAGCTTTCATTGGCGCTCTGAGACTGAAGCTCTTCGTTCTTTTCTTTTTCCAACGCCTCTATTACACGTTCAGGTAATTCGTATCTTTTATTGGCATTGGCGGTCTTAGAGTCCTTCATTTCCATTTCCACAGCTTTACAAATTACATGACGAAAAAATTCCAGTATATTTTCAACATTATTTTTATAGCCACTTTTCTGTAATTCAGATGCTGTTACTACAATTTTAATGATGGGTGTAATCATCGGCTCTATTTCTGCAACCATTTTTTGCTGTGCAAAATCTATTGTTTTATTTTTTGAATAAGGGATTAAGCGATTTTCATCTTTAGTTTTACCGGCAGGCATCTCAGTTTTATCATCAAGCATGAATTCAGGTTCAGGTGGTTTTTCATCCGGCACAATAGTAGAATTTACATTGGGAAAAGTTTCAGGGTAACACTCTCCCGTATTCGAAACCTTACAAAAACTATCAGAAGGCGGCTTTAATGTTATGAATTGCTGTTTTACAGCAGTCCGATTCTGTCCAGTTAAAACAGTTGCAAACACTAAAGCTGTTCTTAAGAGTGGTATATTCATACAAAAAAACCTTTCTTATCATTTCGCAATAGTCTCAGACCCAATGTCGTCTCAGATCCTATTCAGTCTCAGTCGGTTATACGTCAATACTTTGTGATGATTTTTGGTGATGCTCGATTAAAACCTGGCAATCCTAAAAGTTGCTAGGGCCTGTATAAAAAAGTAGGCCAAGACCAACAAAAGGGCTTACATAGCGGGCAATGTTACTACTTTGGGGCGCTTATTTTTTTGGGTGCAGGGGCTGTATCAGGTTCAACTGAGCCTAAAACAGCAGATTGACAGACAGCTATGGCATCATCTACTGTCATACCTAATTCATTCAGTATTTCTGGGTCAAACTGATTAAGACAAGCAGCTGTATCATCCGCCAGATTTTCTTGAACCATCTTTTCAAGAGCATCTGCATGCGGATTGTGATCCGTTGGCTCGTGTTCTTTTTCTAAATTCTTAAAACGGTCGTAGATATCTCCCGGAGGGTCTTCTGGTTTCGACTCTCCCAAGTTATCCACAGCCACAACAGACTTTGGATGCATACTTAAGTTTTGACCAGCTGCTTTATGGGCATTCCAAAAAACAGCCGCTAATAATGGGACAAAAAATCTCATATAAAAAATCCTGTCATTAAAAAAAGTGATGCTGTAAACTTAACACCCAATAAACGCCAGGCATTGGGTGAAATTGCCTGTGTTTAATAAAAGCCTGTGTTTAATAAAAAATGGTGGCAATATTCTTTTAAAAAGCGTTACTCTGTCATTTGTTTTTGGGCGTTTACCATCCAAAAAACCAAATCATTTAATTACGCACCAGTAAGTGCATGCCTCAGGCTTTCATTGGGCTTTAATTGCCAGAATTAAATAATTGTTTGCAATACGCTTGAATTTCGTCTAGTGCTTTTTGGGGATAAGCCAACTTCAAGTAATCGATACAAGCATCAAAATTGCGAAACTGAATACCCGGTAAAGCTTTAGCCACTTGACCAGCTTTTTCTTCAGCAGTTTTTCTTTCTAACACCCTTGAAATACTCTCAAGAACATGTGGAGGCAAATCAGGGTTTTTTTCTCTAATCGAATAAAGATATAACAGTGCATCTTTGTTGATACCCAGTTCTTTAGCACGGTTATATAAACTTTCATAAAACTTATCACCTTCTTCTGAAGGAGAGTCATTCTCAGAGCTTACACTTGCATAACGTTGATGGCGCTGATGATAAACCGAAAGACCATGTTTTCTGTGTTTTCCGTTTAGTGATGGGCTAAAAGCACGAGACGTAAGAGCCAATGCTGCCAACGCTAATTTTTGTATTCCCATTGCCGCAATACCTTTAGAATAAATGGATTGATTACCGCAAAACAAAAGTTCAAACTGCTTCAGTCAACTGAAGCTTAAAGTTATTCCTGCTCAGATGACGGAAAACAACGGGCGTACAAGGCTTCGAGATCCCCATTTTCTACCCGCTTTTTTTCATCGGCCAAAACCTTATAGGCTTCAAAAAACACTTTCAGTCCATCATCTGATACTGTATAGCCCAACTGTGCCAGACGGGCACGGACCGCTGCCCGACCTGATCGCGGCCCCAAGGGCAAATACGTTGCCTCAAGCCCTACGGTGTCAGGACGCATGATTTCATAGGTGTTTGCCCCTTTTAAAAACCCGTCCTGATGAATGCCTGATTCGTGAGCAAAGGCATTTTGTCCAACAATGGCTTTATTGGGTTGAACAGACAATCCAGTCAGTGTGGAAACCAGCCGGCTGGTTTCGATAAAATGTACCGGGTTGATCTGCGTATGCAGGCCGTTAAAATATTGTTTTCTCACATTCAGGGCCATCACTACTTCTTCCATAGCCGCATTGCCCGCACGTTCTCCAATGCCGTTAATGGTGCATTCAACCTGACGGGCGCCATTTTGAATGCCTGCAATGCTATTTGCAGTCGCAAGCCCCAAATCGTTGTGGCAATGCGTGGCAATGATTGCTTTATCAATATTGGGGACATTGGTCATAATACCTTTAATCAGCTGACCGTATTCATCAGGAATGGTGTAGCCCACCGTGTCCGGAATGTTAACCGTTGTTGCCCCTGCATCAATGACAGCTTCAATGACTTTGTATAAGAAGTAAGGCTCGCTGCGTCCGGCATCTTCGGCTGAAAACTCAACATCCCGGGTTTTTGAGGCTGCAAATGCCACCATGTGGCTTGCAATCTTGAGGATTTCATCCCGGGTTTTTTTAAATT
This sequence comes from Cyanobacteria bacterium P01_H01_bin.74, assembly GCA_038745945.1. Lineage (GTDB taxonomy): Bacteria > Cyanobacteriota > Vampirovibrionia > Vampirovibrionales > Vampirovibrionaceae > JBCDLA01. The sequence goes on from JBCDLA010000009.1 coordinate 26,110, forward strand.
TTGTTTTTATATGAATGTCACTGGTTGCAATAAATGTATGAATTCTCGGCTTTTTGGCATGTTTCACCGCATCCCAGGTGACTTCAATGTCTTTTTCTGTGGCGCGAGAAAGCCCACAGATTACAGGGCCTTCGATGGTTGCAGCAATGTCTTTGACGGATTCAAAATCTCCCGGGCTGCTGATGGGAAAGCCTGCTTCAATCACATCCACATTGAGATCAGCCAGTTTTTTGGCGATTTGTATTTTTTCACTGTGTTTCAAAGCGGCGCCCGGGCACTGCTCGCCGTCTCTTAAGGTGGTGTCAAAAATGATTACCCGGTTCTCAGGTGTGTTGGTTAAGGCATCAGTTGTCATAAGCAGAGAAATTTACTATTTTGGAACATTCAATAAATAAGTAAAAACAGTTTAAATTCTAACGCAAACTTTTTGTAGAACAAAAAAAAAGTTCAACCCTTATAAATTAATGAGCTGCTTTAACAGATCTTGCAGTGAGTTTGAAATCAGTGATGCTGCATCGAGATCATTTTTTGAGGCAATGGCCGCTTGCTGCAAAGTTTGTCCGTAGAGACGGGCAAACAAAACCTTATCAAATTGGCCACCTAAATTCAGCTGGAGCCAAGTTTTCTTTAAAAACGATGCCATGCCTTCAGTAGAACCCAGCATTTCTTTTTCGAGGGTCAAGGGGTCAAAGCCAGTCTCAGTTGGGCCAATGCCTTCTCTTTCGGGAATATTTGAAAAAGGCACGGTGTTTAAATGGCACAGTGAGCGTAAGGTTTCCACAACAATTCGCGGGTGGTAGAGATCTTCAAATTCCCCGCCTTCAATTCTGTAAATTTTATCCTGCGGGCGCTTGATGGGGCTTAAATCCATTTTGACGTCTTGGGCATCGGCGTCAAGCAATACAAAAACAGCCCCTCGAAAAGCAGTATACTGCTGATAAAAAGACAACATATTGCTTTTGCCCCCAACGGCCATAACACGCATAAAAGACAAAGAGTGCGACTGCCCCGGGTAAAGCAGCTGGCAGAAGATATTTAAATGCACAGGCAGCAAGAGTTTTTCGGTTTCTCCTTCAACAAAAATGAGTTGCTGAACGGGCCGGCTGGGTAAAGTTAGCAAGAGGCTTGCCTGTATTTCTGGGGTTTGTTCCGGTTTTGTAGGAGCCTGTTTTATATTAGCTTGTTTAGTAATGGCACCAATCTGTTGCACTGTTGGAAATTGGGGCATCAGGTTGTTTTTTTCAGCCTGCGTTGTCAACTCAACCCAGGGCAGAATCTTGGAAAATTGCCGGGAGAAATAGTAATGGGTCTGCCACTGCTCACAGTACTCATTGGCTGCCTGAGTACTGGCATACTTCTGAGAAAAGGGCTGAGGCTGCTGACCGTTGATTTCAGTGCTTTGGGTCAAATTCAAGGCTTGCAACAATATCTCCGCTTTTTCAGGGGTAAAGGCCCCGTCAAAATAGTAACCATGCAACAACTGGCCATGGCTTGCTTCAAGAACGGCCAAATCCGATTGAATCAGGGCGTTGCAATCAAATTCATACAGATCAATGGCAGTCAGCTGCCGGGTAATTTGTTGATTGATCCAGTGGGTTTGCTGAGTTTCATTAGCTTCAGTGCCTAAGGCAACTTGCCACAGTTTTTTATAAATTTGCTCTTGTTGAATTAGACCCAGCATAAGAAAAGACTTTTTGTTGTCTGAGGAGGCAACAAAACACGCCTTTAAAAACTTCTGAATAATATGAACCGGGTGTTTTTCAGGCGGGGTAAAGCGCAAAAGCCTGCTTGCCGAAACACAAACTTCTTTCAGTGTGGGCTTCCTGAAAATAAGCGGGGCCATCGTTTGATCAAACAGCACACCCAACTGAATAGTTTCACCGGAGATGTCGGTGATTTCTTGAAACTGGATAATACCGGTGCGCTGGTGTTTTAGTTGCAATGTGTTAGAACTGGCCTATCAGGCTTCACTGTATACTTGTTTTATTTCTATATAAGTTGACTGAGCTGTGCTAGCGCAGAAAAACATACATTGTAGCACCCAAAACCCAACAATACACTGAAAAGCCAAATAAACTGTTATTTGCCACAAATTGAATAAGGTATTTCACGCAAAAATACCCCACAATGGCTGAAACTGCTGTCCCTACAAGCATGACAGGCCAGTTTAAATCATCCAAAGCCCCAAGCTGGATCATTTTTAGGCCTTCGTATACAGCTGCCATCATAAAAACCGGAATGCTGAGTAAGAAGGTGTAGCGGGTTGCCGTGGTTCGGTCAATACCGGTTGCAAGTGCTGCTGAAATAGTCGACCCTGAGCGGGAAACCCCATGAAAGATGGCTGCACACCCTTGAAGCAGGCCAATCCATACGGCATTGTTGACGGCAAAAAGTTTTCCTGTTGAGCCTTGTTCCAGGTGTTTTGCCGCGCGCTCAGAGAAAAACAAGAGACACCCTGTAATAATCAAGTGAATGCCCACCCAATGGGGGTGCGCAAAATAGTAGTCAGAAAGATCATGAACTGTGGCTGTTGTCATGCCCAATTGCGTCATAATGAGCCCCGACAGTTTTTGCATACTTAAAATAAAAACAACTGTAACAACCGTTGAAATTGCAATAAAAAACGGCAATTTTTTCAAAATAAGGCCACTTTGACTGTCGGTTAACTCTGGGTCAGCTTTTCCGGTAAAAACAGCAAGCAGATTCAGCAAATCAGAGCGAAAATAATACAACACAGAAACCAGTGTCCCCAGATGCAGCAAAATATCAAAAAACTCATCTTCCCCATGACCAAGGGGGGGGATCCAGTTGAATTTGGAAAAAATGGCCTGCGTAAATGTCAGGTGGGCCGTGCTGCTAATGGGAAGAAATTCAGTCAAGCCTTGAACCAGTCCCTTAAAAATACTGTAGCCAAGATCCATGGGAGGTTAAAATTCCTATTAATTCAATTCAACGGTATTTTTTCAGTTACTGGCGGAAGAACAGAATGTCAATACTTTGAATGCAATACCAATTAAAATAAAAATTTTACAATAACAAATTACCATATAGAAGAAAAACTCGCGAAGCAATTGATGATTGCGGAGAACTTCACCAGAAAAAAAGAGTTAACTTTTGATATTAACAGTACCGATACGAGTCATTCTGGCCGTCCGTTGATGACTGTGGATGAAATCCAAAGGATTTGTATTATAATAATAATGCCCTGCTTGTGGACAATCAGTCTATAGCCGAAACAATCGTGTTCTTTAAGAATATTTTGAAGAGTTGTTCGGACTCTCGCTCGGATTTCTAACAAACCTTTATAAATTATGAGATCTTGGGGGGATTAAGCATAAGCAGATCATTCTTAAACTCACCATCCCTGACGAAATCCATATTATTTATAACGGGAAACAGGACTTTGAATACTAAAACTATCATTTCCATTCAAGGTTCTAGTTTATTTTTGAACCAGAAAGTTCGTTATGGTGGACGACGGGGAAAAAGAATTAAATATGGTGGGCCATCGCCGACTTGAACGGCGGACCTCACCCTTATCAGGGGTGCGCTCTAACCAACTGAGCTAATGGCCCATATCCTTTTTATTTCGAAACTACAAGTTATCAATGAAGTCTATGAAAGTCAATGCCATAATTAAAAAGGGGCGTTTATAATACAAATAGCACGCTTTATTACCCTGCTACACTCATGGCGTCCGTCATCCCATTAAAGGCAATCTTCAGTGGCAAAAAACCAAGCAAAAGAAAACAAAACAATCTCAAGAACTTTTGTTTTGATACTTATTTTTCTGGCCACACTCACTGTCTTGTTTTTGATGTCTGGTGTACAAATTGCGCAATTTATAACGGGGCTTGAAAAGCAAACTTATGATGTTAGAGCCCGATTAAGTACCTACAACACAAGCAGGAAGCCCACAGAGTCAATTGTCATTGTTGCTTTTGATGATTCTACATTTAATTTGTTGAATGAAGAATATGGTGTCTGGCCTTGGTCCCGTTCCCTTCAGGCGCAACTGATTACATACCTGAACACTGTTGGTGTGAAAAAAATCATTTACGACATTATGTTTGTGGGGCACCGAAAAGGCGATCAAGTGGGTGATCAAGCTTTTATTGAAGCGTTCAAAAAAAACAGCAATGTCTACCTGAGTATGAATTTTGATAACCAATTAAGCGCATATGAGAAACTGGGAAAAGCCTTGACCCCCAAGGCCATAGAACGCCTGAAGTCATTATCAATTCCGCTGGCCATCAAATTAACCCGTGCAAATCAAACAGTGGATCTCATTGAAAATAACGGCCTGCTCTTTTTTGACAATGCCAATATGATGTTCAACCATTACAGAAGCATAATGCCTGAATTGCTAGACAGTGCTGAGCGTGTTGGCTTTATTAATCATGAAGCCGATCTAGATGGAATTTCTCGGGGAAACCCCTTGTTTTATAGCTTTCAGTATTACCCCTTTGTTCGCAGTCAAGCCTTGCCATTGGTTCAGAGAGACGGCAAATGGGTGGATCAGAAAGGTCGGTATACCGATAAAGCCGCTTACCTGTACGAAAAAACCAAGAATTATCCACTGAAAAAAACTGCCGACAATTATTTTATTGACAGCAACCCAAATGGGGGGCAGGTTGTTGATCAGTCTGGTTATTTTCTGGATTCAAGGGGAAATTATAGTTACCAAAAACAAGCCCGTGCTCAATTTCTGTTTTTTCCTTACTTAAGCTTAAAAGTCGCTGCAGACATAAAAAAAGAAACCAAAAGAACAGGCAAAATAACATATGCCGTGTCTCAATCAGGCGAATTTCACTTTGGAGATCAAGTGTTGCCACTTCGTCAAAATGGAGATTTTTTAATCAATTGGTACAACTCTAACAAAAAAAAAGAGCAACTCGAAAACGATATTGTTTTGCTGAAACAATATCAAAAGAAATTGGAATTTCAGGTCAATGCGCTTCTTAAAAAAGAGGCGACAAAATCGTCTCAACTTGTAAACCCAGCGCTTTCTGAAAAAAATGCTTTATTGAATGAGATTAAAGAAAAAATTAAAATGCTTGTCCAGCAAGTCCAGCGCCTAAATACGGCACAACCCTATGAGGTTATACCTGCCTGGCAGCTGATTGGCTTAATGAAAAAGCAAAGCCAAAACCAACCGCTTTCTAATGAAGAAACCGCATTAAAGCAAAAATTAAAAAATAAAATGGTTTTAATTGGCTCCACAGCGGTTGCTTCATACGATTTAAAAAATACCAGCATTGGGTCAAAACTGCCCGGTGTTTTTGTCCAGGCAACCCTGTTAGATAATTTGCTGCATCCACCCAAAAACGGTTACATCGTTCCATTAAGCCCCATACAAAATACGTTAATCACCATTTGCCTGTTGGTTTTAGTAATTTACTATTGTCTGCGTTTTGGTTCACCTTGGCTCAGTTTAATTGCCATTCTGAATTCAATATTGGTTTATCTCATTGTAGCAACCGTGCTGTTTTCATTTTTTGGCCTTACCATTGCCATCGTTTTTCCAGTGGTTGCCATGTTGTTAACCACATTGTTAACATTTGTCACAAAATATATTCTTCGAAACAGAGACTATGAAAAAACTTATGTCATGGCAACCACCGACAGTATGACAGGCTTATACAACCACCGGTTTTTTCAAGATCATATGCTGCAATGTGTTAACCGTGCCCAACGAAACGAAGAGCATTTTTCTTTATTGCTCATTGATATTGATTTCTTTAAAAAGTTTAATGACACCCACGGGCACCAAGCCGGTGATAAAGTCTTGTGTGCAGTGGCCAAAAAACTAGAAAAAAATGTGCGTACGGTGGATATCGTTGCCCGTTACGGGGGGGAAGAAATGGCCATTGTTCTGGATCATGCAACCCATGAAGAAGCTATGGCCGTTGCCAACAAAATTGTTCAATCGGTTGCAGGTGAAACTTACACCATTGCAACTGGTGTCTCAAAGCCAGTAACCATTAGTTGCGGGGTTGCCACTTATCCGCTGAATGGCCGCATTCCCAATGAGTTGATTGAACACGCGGATATGGGCTTGTATGCGGCCAAAAAAAATGGTAGAAATCAGGTCGGCTATCACAATGAAGGCAATGAAGAAGATGGCGCATAGTTTTTTATTTCGCCAGTGTTTGCCCTAAAATAACAATGGCCTTTGTTAAATTGTTTGTTGAATTGTAAGCTGGAAGCTTTACGCTTTTGGATGAAAACTGCTTCAAAAAAAGCCAGTGTTAGTTATACAGAGATGAACCACTAAAAAATCTAAAAACCTTAAACTTAAAAAGACGAATAATAAAAAGATGAAAAATCAAAAGTGGATACTGCTGTTTATCATTGCCCTAAGCTTGGTGGCAATGGGCATTATTGTCAGTCACAAAGACACCCTTCAACTTGGCCTCGATTTAAAAGGCGGAACCCGTCTCACCTTGGAAGCCCAGCCCACTGCTGATGTGAAAAAAATCACCCCTGTTGTCATGGAAAGTTTGCAATCAGTCATTGAGCGGCGCGTCAACAGCCTGGGCATTGGCGAATCTGTGGTGCAACGGACAGGGCAATCCCGGTTAATCGTTGAAATTCCTGGCGTAAAATCCCCCGAAGAAGCCAAAAAAAGACTGGGCCGGGTGGGAAAACTGGAATTCAAAACCTTTCAAGTCAATCCAGACTTCAGCCAATCGTCAGCGATAAAGCCACTGGATGCTGAGCCTGTACCACCCGAGCCACAATATCTTTGGCAAAACACCGGTTTATCGGGCAAGGACTTCCAGAAAGCAGACATCAGTACTAAACAAAATGGTGACTGGGTTGTTGCATTTCAGTTAACCAGTGCCGGGGCCAAAAAGTTTGCAGAACTGACCCAAAAGTTGGCCCCCAAACGTGAGCGCTTGGGCATCTTTTTTGATGATCTGCAAGTTTCTGCCCCCGTTGTCAATGAACCGATCTTGGATGGCAACGGAATGATTGAAGGGAATTTCACGAAAGAGACGGCCAAAGATCTGGTGAACACCCTCAATGCTGGGGCATTGCCAGTTGATATCGAAATTATCGAAGAGAACACCGTTGGGCCTTTACTGGGCCAAGCTTCAATAAAGCAAAGCCTCTTTGCGGGCTTGCTTGGCTTGAGTCTGGTTTTGGTTTTTATGGCGGTATACTACAGGCTGATGGGGCTGATTGCGGGTGCAGCACTGCTGGTTTACAGTGCCTTAACCATTGCTGCTTTCATTTTGGTGGGGGTGACATTTACCCTGGCAGGCATTGCCGGATTTATTTTAAGTATCGGCATGGCGGTTGATGCCAATATTTTAATTTTTGAGCGCACCAAAGAAGAACTGCGTGACGGGCGAAAACACTGGAAGGCCATTGAAGTGGGCTTCGACCGGGCTTTTCCTTCTATCTTTGACAGCAACATGACAACAATTATAACGTGTGCATTGCTGTGGATCATGGGTACAGGCCCTGTGAAAGGCTTCGCCTTAACCCTGGCCATTGGTGTCGGTATCAGCATGTTTTCTGCCATAACAGTGACACGCACATTTTTATATGCTGCAAACACCCAAATTACAGAAAAAAAGCCATTGCCAGCAACGTAATGATTTTTATCAGGAAAATTTTTTAATCAGGACTATTTTTTATGCCCACTGGAAAAACAGATTCTCAATCGCCTACTGTCTCTAAAGCAGCAAGCACCAGCAGTAAAAAACAATATTTCATTGATATCCATCAACTGCGCTGGGTATTTATTGTATTCTCTGTTGTTTTTTTGCTGCCCGGTGTTTTTTATCTGATTGCAAACACAGTCAATCCATCCATTGGATCCCCGTTGCGGCTGGGCATTGATTTTAAGGGCGGCACACTGCTGCAATACGGATTTTCAACCCCTGTCAAACATGAACAGTTGAATCAGGTCAAAACCGTTTTTGAAGAAGCCGGTCAGGCTGAAACCATCATACAAATCTCAGCCCCGCGTGTGGGTATTAATCAAGAGCCTGTTCAGCTGGGGGCTGTCAGTCCAGAAGCCAATGAAAAAGAAAACCGTTCCGCTTCAGAAGAGGCAAGCCAACAAAGCATTAAAACCATTTTATCCATTAAGACAAAAACCTTGCAAACCAATGTTGAACAAAAAATAAGACAAAGTTTGGAGAAAACATTTGGTGCAATTACAGTGCTGCAACGAAATTCAATTGGCCCTTCGCTGGCAAAGGAGTTAATGCAAAATGGGGTGATTGCCTTGTTGCTTGCTTACGTCTTGATTGTCGGCTATTTAACGGTTCGTTTTCAATTTGACTTTGCAATTTGTGCCATGATTGCCCTGGTGCATGACACGTTATTTTTATTTGGGGTATTTGCCCTGTTGGGTCATTTTTTTGGCACAGAAATTGACAGCTTGTTTGTAACTGCCCTGCTGACTGTGATTGGATTCAGTGTTCACGACACGATTGTGGTTTTTGACCGAATCCGAGAAAATATTAAACGCCACTACAGCAAAAAACTGCCTTTTCGAGAGGTTGTCAACTTAAGTATTGATCAAACCCTGGCGCGCAGTATTAATACCTCAATTACGGCACTGTTGCCGATGCTGGCCCTGCTGTTTTTTGGGGGGGAATCAACCAAAGATTTTGTTTTGGCCATTATTATCGGGATTACCGCGGGCACCTATTCCAGTATTTTTAATGCCAGTGTTATTTTAACCCTCTGGCGCGATAGACAATCGACTGTCCACAAAAAGGCATAAAGGCCATCCAATGAGCGTTACAGCGTTGGCCTGCCTTGTAAAACAATAACGCTCAACCGATTTAACTCATGTTTTGGCAACATTCAGTGCTATAATAACCAATGCGACAGTAATATGTCATAAAATATTACTCAAACAGCAGACCAAACACTTGTTAATTAAATAGAGACCGGATCGTGAAGGGAAAATCTTAATCACTATGTTTTTACCGGTATTAGAAGTTTGTGTTCTGTTGTTTTTAATTGTGTGGGTGTGTGGGCTGTTTACCAATGCCGTAGAATGGATTGGACACCGTTTCAACCTTTCTGACGGTGCTGTTGGCAGTGTACTTGCCGCAGTTGGTACGGCGCTGCCTGAAACACTGGTTCCAGTCATTGCCATTGTTTCTGGTGTTTTAGGCTTTTCAGGAATTGATGTCAACAGTGGCCATGATATTGGTATTGGCGCTATTCTTGGGGCTCCTTTTTTATTGTCAACACTGGCCTTGGTTGTCAGTGCCACGGCATACTTTTATGCAACAAGCCAAAAAAAGCGTCCTCCTGGGCTTCAAGCTGACCTGGCCTTATTCCGTCGTGATTTACTTTATTTCTTTCCTGCCTATGGCATTGTGCTTTTGGCATCTATGATTTCAAGTCCCAGTGCGAAAATTGCAATTGCCTTGGGCTTGGTTGCTTTTTACGCAGTCTATGTTTACCGAACACTTAAACTTGATGGCGATAATGCTGAAACTGAAGATTTGAGCCCACTGGTCTTTTCCCCAAAACAAACGGAACCCAAGACTGCATTTATTATTGGGCAATTGGTTGTTAGTTTACTGTTGTTAATGGCAATGGTTCACTTTTTTGTTGAGCATATTCATCATATTGCTGCAATCATCGGAATTCCTGAATTAATTCTCAGTCTTGTTATTACACCCATTGCCACTGAATTGCCCGAGAAATTTAACAGTGTTGTCTGGATCTGTAAGGGTAAAGACAATTTGGCCTTAGGCAATATAACCGGAGCCATGGTTTTTCAGAGTTGCATTCCAACAGCGATTGGTGTTGCACTGACTCCTTGGTTGCTTGAGCAGAACGCCGTTTTAAGTATCATCCTTTGTTTCATATCAGCATTGGTTGCTTACGTGTTTGCCAGATACAACGAAAGTCAGTTGCCTTTGGCTATTTTTCTCACGGGGCTTATTTGTTACGGAATATTCTTATCTTCAATTTTTCTGAAGTAAGCACCACTTGCCTCTCTTTTGTTTTATAAAACTGATAGAATAATAACACTATGCGTGATGATTTAAAGAAAATCATTATAACAGATACGACCATTGTCTCTTCAGGTCAAATGCCTTACCGGGCATCCGTTGTCATTGAAGAAGGTATAATAACCGCAATCTCTGAAACTGTTCCAGCTGGCTTACTGATTAAGCACGAAAATGTTGAAATTATTTCAGGCAAGGATCATTATTTAACTCCGGGGCTTATTGAATTGCATTTCAATGGGGCATTGGGTTGTGACCTCAATAATGCCAAAATAAATGCGATTCAATCAATGCTGACTCAACTCCCGCAATATGGGATTACAAGTGCGGTTTTGACTATTATTACCAATCCGCTCACTGAAATGCTTTCTGCAGTTCATACACTAGAAGCGGTCATTCATCATTACAATGGGGTGGGGGCTAAACCCATCGGGATTCACTTGGAAGGCCCCTTTCTCAGTACATCATTTCCTGGGGTTCATAATCAAGCAGCTGTTCGTGGTATTGATTTTTCTGAACTGGACCTGCTGCTTTCTCCAACAGTTAAATGGGTCACTTTGTCTCCTGAGCTTTCTGGAAGTACCCAGATGATTGAAACATTGTGCAAACGCAATATTACCGTTTCAGCCGGGCACACCAATGCAACCCATGAGGAAATCCAACATGCCGTGTCGGTGGGGCTGAATTCAGTAACCCATTTATTTAATGCCTGTAGACCTTTTCATCATCGAGAGCCAGGGCTTATTGGCACAGTGCTTGCAGATGACACTGTCTATGTTCAATTTATAGGGGATGGCGTGCATATTCATCCACAAACAATGAAATTGATTTTGGCCGCTAAACCCATAGAGAAAGTATTACTGACCAGTGATGCCAGCCCCCTTGCCGGTATGCCACCAGGAGCCTCAGGATTGTTTACAGGCAATCCCATTTCCGTGGCTGACAGTGGTGATAAAGTTTTAAGTGCTGATGGACGCCTTGCAGGCAGTACAAAACTGGTTTCGGGTTGTATAAAAACATTATTGAGCAATCATGTCTGCACATTTTCTCAGGCAGTTCAATTTGCAACAAGCAATGTTGCTGATTTCTTAAAAATGCCTGACTACGGCAAAGTCGATGAAGGTATGTTTGCTGACTTGGTCTTATGGAATAAACAAAGCCTGACTGTTGAAAAAACTCTAATAAATGGCAACGTGGTATACGACACCCAAACTTAGGGGGTTCGCCTTATTGAGGGGAGCTTTTTTGGTTCTGAATGGTCATTTCTTTTTTTTTTATAAAAAAAGAAAGCCGCACCCCTATTCAGTGCAGCTTGTAAAATGAGCATTTGTTGAGTAGTTGAGGAAGACAGTTGTATTTATAAAATAAATATAATGTATGTAAAAAAAGATTAAATTGGCCATGCGGTCAATTTAGTGGGTATAAAAAGTTTGACTGAAATCCAGACCCATATTGGATTTAACAAAAGCCATGCTGTTTTTTTATTTTTTCAATAAAATAAATGCTTATTATTCCTAACTAACCTGCCCAAGCAATTTGAAAGATCATGACCCCTTATGGCCCTTCACGGATCACTTTCCGGTTCAACCATCCGAGAACAGTTTATTCATTTTTTTACACAACAACACGCCCACCTTTACAAACCCAGTGCCAACCTCATTCCATCAAACCCAACCGTCCTGCTTACCCCCGCAGGCATGCTACCCTTTGTTCCGGTTTTTCTGGGCATAGAACCCCCACCAAACCCGCCGCGTGTAGTGAGCCATCAAAAATGTGCCCGTGTCAGTGGCAAAGCCTCTGATTTAAACCATGTTGGCCGTACCCCCCGGCATCACACGTTTTTTGAAATGCTGGGCAATTTCAGTTTTGGGGATTATTTCAAAAAAGAAGTCATTGGCTACGCATGGACTTTTATTACCGAGGTCCTTGCCATCCCTGTCGATCGCCTTTGGGTCACGGTATATCATGATGACACAGAAACGATGACACTTTGGCAACAAGTTGCCGGGGTACCAGTGAACCGCATTATTAAACGGGGCAAAAAAGATAACTTCTGGGGCCCACCAGGACCCACCGGGCCATGTGGGCCTTGTTCTGAGATTTTTTATGACCGTGGAGGACTCCCAGAAAGATCTCCTGAGCAGGATGCCGACTTGCTGGACACCGATCGATTTGTCGAGATCTGGAATCTGGTCTTTATGGAACTGTTTCAAGACGATCAAGGCAAGACAAGCCCACTAGACAATAAAAATGTGGACACTGGTATGGGGCTGGAACGCATTGCAATGGTGGTTCAGGGCAAAGACAACACGTTTGAAACCGACTTGTTTTATCCCATTATTGATCAACTGGCCAGAACCGCCAAAGTGACCTACAAGCAAAACCCGCAAACGGATATTGCCCTTAAAATTCTTGCCGATCACCTGCGTTGTGCAGTTTTTGCGATTGCTGACGGCATTGTGCCCAGCAATGACGGGCGCGGCTATATTATCCGGATGATTATTCGCCGGGCTGTGCGTTACGGCAAAAAATACCTGAAATTTAATGAACCGTTTTTATATCAGTTTGTGTCCACGGTTCGCGACATGTACCAGGACCCTTACGGTGAACTGAAAGAAAAATACGCGGCCATTGTTGAGACTTTAAAGCTGGAAGAACAACGGTTTTTTGAGACACTAGAACGCGGCAGTAAACTGCTGGATGAGTTAATAGCCAATGCCGCTGAAAAAAAATGGATTACAGGTGAGGATGCTTTTAAGCTCTATGACACATTTGGATTTCCGCTGGAGCTAACCGAAGACATTGCAGCAGAAGAAGGCTTTCAAGTAGATACGGCTGGTTTTGAAAAAGCCATGGCTGCCCAACGGGAGAAAAGCCGCTCCGCCCGGGGCAAAGGCAAAGCCATTGTTCAGGATCAGTTGTACAGCAAATTATTTGAGCAATTTGGTGCCACGCAATTTACAGGCTATGACGGACTTTACGGCAAAGGGACCATTCTGGCTTTAATTGTGGATGATGAAACCGTTCAGTCTGTTTCAGGGGTGAATCAGCCGTTTCAAGCCATTTTAGACGCCACACCATTTTATGGTGAATCTGGCGGTCAGGTGGGCGATATTGGCAGCTTTTCGGTGGGTTCAGGGCACCTGGGGCAAACGGTTGTGGTGAACAATACCACCAAAGTGGGCGACTTAATTATTCACCACTGTTTGTACGATCAGGGAGACGGCTTAACTGTTGGCGATGCTGTTGAAGCCCAGGTTGAGCCCATTGCCAGACATCAAGCGGCTATTCATCATACCAGTACTCATTTGTTGCAGGCAGCACTCAAAAAACACCTCAGTGAAAGCATTTCACAGGCAGGATCCCATGTATCAGCTGATGGTGCCCGCTTTGACTTTACGTTTAACCGCGGCCTGACCCGGGATGAGGTGAACCGCGTGGAGCATCAAATCAACCGGTGGATTCAGCAGGGCTATCCCCGAACGGTTGAACTGCTCGATTTTGAAGCCGCCAAAACCAGTGGTGCATTGCTGATGGCTGGCGAAAATTATGGAGAAAAAGTTCGGGTGGTTACATACGGGGATGCCACCAAAGAACTTTGCGGTGGCACCCATGTTGACAGCCTTGGGGAAATTGCCTTGGTCAAACTCACCTCAGAAAGCGCGGTTGCCTCAGGGATCCGGCGGATTGAACTGGTCAGCGGGGATTTGGCATACCGGCACTTTAAACAACTGGAAGCACAATGTCGATCTGTGGCTGAACAGTTGGGGGTGTCTGTTCCTGAAACAGTGACGCGGGTTGAGAAGCTGCAAGCTGATATCAAGACCCAAGAAAAAACCATCAAAAAACTGGAAGAACGTTTTGTTCTGCTGGATGTGAATCAGTTAAAAGCTGCACTTGAAGCCAATACTGCAGCCAGCAAGCAACCGGTCTTAATTCAGCAGGTTACTGGCTATGATGCCAACGGCTTAAAGCTTTTGGCCCAAAAACTGGCTGAGGCGGTTGCGTCTCACGTTGTTGTCCTGGCTTCTGATTTTGGCGGGAAAGCGTTGTTTGTGGCAAGCGTTTCACCCGATTATATTCAACAGGGCATTAAAGCAGGCGATTTGGTCAAGGCGATGGCTGCTATCTGTGGCGGCGGCGGCGGTGGGAAACCGACCATGGCCCAGGCTGGTGGAAAAGAGCCCTCTAAACTCCCTGAAGCCCTGAAACTGATTAACGAGCAGATTGTTCATCAGTTAGCACGATAAAACGTCAGTAAATAAAACTGAATTCGTGTTAACTGGCGGACGGTGTTAAGGCCTATAAAATGGCGGTGGCACCTTTGTTTTTAAGCATTTCAGCCAACTCAAAACCGGCCTGAGCGGGGTTATTTTCTGAAACGGCACATTGATGCCGAACAGCTTGTTGACCATCGGGTGAAAGCACTATGCCCAAAAGCTGATACTGTTTCAGCGACGCATCATAAAAACAGTGCGCACCCATAGGCAACTGGCACCCCCCGGCCATAGCCTGTAAAAAAGCCCGCTCAGCCTGCTGAAATAATTCTGTTTCAGCGTGTTTTAGTCCATCTAAAACATTCGCCAGTTGTTTTTTTCTGTTGGCAAGATACTGAACAGCCAGAATTCCCTGACATGCCGAAGGAATACAGTTAGCAACCGGGTTAAAGTTATATCCAATATAATCATCCCAGCCCAGCCGGTGTACACCAGCTGCAGCCAGCATAATGGCATCAAAGTGAGCTCCTTGCGTTGGGTGTATTAATTTTTTGTACCGGGTTTGCAGGTTACCCCGTATTAGCTGACACTGAAACTCAGGATACTGCCGTTTCAGCTGGGCTTCCCGTCGAAGGGACGAGGTTCCGATGATGGCACCAGCTGGCAGCAAGTCCGCAAGTGATTGACTGTTTTTCTCCCGGGCCCGTTTTGTAACAGCGGAATCAGCAAATAACAGCACATCATGCGGTTTATCGCGTTGTAATGCACTGTGTAAAACAAAATCGTCGGCAATCTCACCTGGCATGTCTTTCATACTGTGAACGGCAATATCAATTTCACCAGCCAGTAAGGCATGTTCCAGTTCTTTAATAAACAGGCCTTTGTCGCCAATTTTATTGAGGGCAACATCCAGTATGCGATCGCCTTGGGTTTTAATGGTTTTAAGGCGCGTTTTGATTTGAGGGAACTGGTTATGGATGGCATCTTGAATTAAGGTTGCTTGCACACAAGCCAGTGTACTGGCTCGCGTACCAATCACAATTTGATGAGGGACTTCCATAAAAAACCTTTTTAACTGTGTAAAGTGTAACCCAAAGATAGACATCGTAGCGTTTGTTTCAAAACGAACTGAATAAGGCAATATCCACTTATGTACTGAAATTGCTGTAGCAGAGCAAACCAACGACCAGTATTTCTAACAACCCGCAAGATTGCTTTAACAAAAAAACAATTATCTGCTCCTGTTCTGCCAGGCTCACTCTCTTTGCCCGCTAAAATGTCTTTAATTATGTATTACTTAATTCCATATGTATTACTTAATTCCATTTGTTTATTCTCCACTATCCCTATACAGATCAGTCGATCACAGTTTACTCAATAAGGGGAGACTGAATGTCGACAATATCTAAGCCTTGTTAACACTAATGAGCTGCAGGATAAGCGCAAAATAAATAAATGTTATAAACCTTTGCGACGATAAGCTTTGACAGTCTCTTTACTCCAACAGTTTTTACCTGCAAGAAAGTGATGGATTATATTAGTTAGGTAATCCAATCAAAAAAGAGCTTCATATATGACAAAGGCAGAATACTTTAATGAAACAATATCGGATTAGGGTGGAAAAAATTTCTATAGAGCTCGAGCTTGGTTGTTCTTCATACTACATACTATGCTGGGTGTGTGTGACACCCCGTCAGGTGCTGGAGAAGATAGTATCTACATCAATATTGGTAAGAAGTCAGTAATTATGGATCGGGAAGCAGTTGGAAGATACCATAGTATGTTTACTTGAATAACCTTATGAGAGGTTTGTCGAAACAGGTTAGGCGTTTGAGATTTTTTTAGAAAAAAACTGAACGTCTACTAAAATATCAAGGGTCTTTCTTAGGAAAAGTATCCATAGACCTTCCAATAAAATATCAAAGAAGACTGTCCTAAAAGTGATTGTTTTTAACCCGTCTTAATTGTGCTACTATCTATCGCGAGAGTTTTTATGCCTTTTTGTTGACTAAATAGGGTCTCATGTTGTGATTAATACAAAAACACTTTTTTCCTCTTTTTTAATGGGTTCTGCATTATTATGTCTCAATGCAGATCTTGCCCACGCGTACCTTGATCCAGGCACTGGCGGTTATGTGATTAACTCGGTTATGGCCGTTGTTGCTGGTGCGATTGTCTCTTTAAAAGTTTATTGGGGACGCATTTCATTTTGGTTTCAATCAAAGTTTAATAAAAAATAGTGTTTTCTGGCTATTTTTAGCGCAAAACAAATTTCTCTTTAAGCCGTTTTATCTTAATTATCTGTCTGCATACAAAGCTGTTTTAATTGACTCTCCGGGTCCTTATCATGATGCGTTTTTTTCCACTGCTACTCATTGTACTTTTCTTTCTTGATCTGTTTGCCATAAATACAAGTGACATTATTTCGCTATATCTGAAAGACTTTTCACTTTGTCTGGCAATAGGATTGGTTATTGGCTTATTGGTTATTGCAACTGTTTACAGTAGCTTTAGATTTCTTAAAAAAGACAATCAAGTTTTGGAATGCCTGATTAGTGCTTTACTGATTGTCTTTCTGCTTTATGCGGGTGAGTGGTTTTATCTGTTTCATGACACGGTTCATTTTTTCTTTTTGAAAATCACCATGAAAAAGCAGATGCACTTTTTGATTGCAAGCTTTCTTGTATTAACCGGGCTAATTTCAATACTGGCGTTTCTTGATGCCAAAAAACAGTCTCTAATACATCAGGGACTTGTTCTATATTTGGCTTTGTTTGGTGTGTTGAAACTTTTTACGATAGGCTCACATATTGTTCAAACCAATGCGATGGGCTCTGGTCAATTACATCCAAGGGATTCTCAAAAATCACAGTGGGCTGCTCGAGATGAAAAAAAACCACTGAAAAATGGTCAATTGCCCGATATTTACTATATTGTCCTGGATGCATATCCCAATCAAGAAGTTTTGAAAACCATGTATGGCATGGACAACCGTGCCTTTATGGATGGCCTGAGAGATCGTGGGTTTTATATTGCAGCAAACAGCAGCAGCAATTATACCTCAACGCTAGTTTCTCTGGGATCGACACTCAATCTTGATTATCTAGACTGGCTTGCAGAATCACCCAATGAGTTTTACACACGCCGTGGCTTACTGACAAAACACCTGCAAAACAATAAAGTTTTTGAAATTTTTAAATCCAATGGTTATAAACTGGTCAATTTTGCATCAGGCAATGAGTTAACATCCGGCATAAAGGCCGACATTCGCGTCGAATGCGGTAGTATCAATGAATTTTCATTTTTAATTTTACGTAAAAGTTTTGCAGGGCTATTTATGCATACACTTAATATCCCCCGCCGCCAGCGTTTTCTCTGTTTCTTTGATAAAGCCTTAGAAATTGCAAGCTTAAAAGAACGCAAATTTGTCTTAATTCATATTCTTTCGCCACACCGACCTTTTTTGTTTGATGAAAGCGGAAACCCGGTTGACGACCCTTCAAACTTAATTGGAGAAATGTTTGATAAAGTAAAAGCAGGCAATTATGTACCCTACAAAGACCCTTGGCTGCAAAAGCATTTAACCGGGCAAATTTTATTTCTTAACAAGAAAGTACTGGCACTGGTTGATGGTCTTCTGAACCAAGCTGGACCAAAGCCTATCATTTTAATACAGTCCGATCACGGCACGGGCTATGCCCTGCAAGATACACCAGGGTATGTGCCCACTGATTTAATGTTGTACGAGAAAATGCAAATCCTGAATACATTTTATGTTCCCAAACAAATTGAAGAGCAGTTAACCCAAGCGATGACACCAGTTAATACATTCCGCATTATAATTAATGAATTGTTTGGGCAAAAACTGCCACTACTTCCTGATCACAATTATTATTCCCCGTATGGTCTGGGTTACACTGAAAATAAGTTTAACTTTACAGATTTAACCAAACGGTTAAATCAAGCAAGTCAGCATTATATTGGAGAAAACGAAGGCAAATCATTTTCCCGGTGATGAATCCATCAAGTTTTGTCGTTGTTAACGGCCACATCATCTTACATTGGCCATTCAACAGCCATTTAACGCACTTCGATACTGCTTACCACTGGGCCGGTTTGAACTTGCTTGTGCTGCTTTACGGTTTGCAATTATGATTTCACGGGACGCATTCAAACAGGCATTATCTTCATAAGGCAAACCCGCTTTACTTTGAATGTACTTTCTCTCTGCCTCCGAGAGTGGGGTAAGATTAAACCGATTAAGGTCATCAGACGCTAATAAAGTGCCAGGTATTCTTCCGACTGTACCACCCGATTTTTTTCCCAGTCCTGAGGTTTTAAAGATTTGAAAGCCTACCCTTTGCATTGCCCCTCTTACTGAAGCAGCACTGCTGTAGGTATACAGCCCGCCAAATCTGGATTTTAGTAAATTAAAATAGCAATGAAACAACGTCAAAGTCCATAATTCGGGAAGGCATTGCGGCGAAAATGGATCGTGAAAAATTGCATCTATCGGTGCATCAATGGTTTGAATGACGCTTCTCAAATCCCCCACCATAAAATGGAGTTCTATGGTGATACCCGGCAAATTGTTGTAAATAAAAGTGCGGTTCAGATCTGAATTTTCTACACAAGAACTATTTGGAATTTCTTTTATAAAGGAAGTTCTACAGTTTGATGAGTCATCTGCATGTTGACTTATATTATCTTCTAAAAACGTCCGATAATATGTATTATGTTCAAATTGAGTTAAATAAGTATTTAGAGGGTAAAATAATGGATCTATTAAAATTTTTGCATCCAGGGTTAATAATTCATACGCTTTTTCTATTGCAAATACACTGATTCTAATTTGATTTTCGTGCAATGAACGAGCCTGACGTAGAAAATCCAGTTTTGTTTTTAAGACCGTATTAACAAATCCCCATGTGTTATAGCCCAATCCATAACATGCATCAATAATAACAACCTCCGTTAATCTTTGATCAAGTACCCTCGGTATATGCAAACTCAGTTTTTTTACCAAAGGACTCGCATAGTGAGTTAATGCCTCAGTGTAAGCCCCCGCCTTATTGTGAAAATATTCCCCGGTTTCATCATCTTTGATTGTTAGCGAGCCATCGCGTGTTTGAACAAAATAATTTTCGTTTTGCATGAACATTTAATGGAAAAGTCATTTTTTACGGATTGATTAAGATTTTATTTTAACAAGAATGTAATTTTGAAAAAATTCTTAACCTGTTTTACTTTATTTTTACGTGCATATAATAAAAGTAAAATTAAAGCTTTTAAAATAATTTTGAACTTTAATTTTTACTAATAAAAAACACTTGCCTTATTGCACGCAAAAAGCATAAAATAAAAGTTAAGCTTTTTTCGTTTTAATATACTTTTTTTATAA
>JBCDLA010000010.1:0-45096 GCA_038745945.1 Cyanobacteria bacterium P01_H01_bin.74
AATTAATAACTTTAATCTCAAAAACATATTAACCCATATAGAAACCCAATGCCTGGTAGTTTAGCCCCCAAAATAACTATCAGGCTTTTTTTATTTATGTTCAACACAATCAATTTCTACTGGAGTTTTGTATTGATTAACATAGCAAGCAAAAAAATACACTCCGTCTGAAAAAGATGAATACTAAAAAAATATGAACGCTAAAAAAATTTCAAAAGAACGCGCTTTTCTTGAAAAACTCGCACTGTTTATATTTTTATTTTCTTAGTTTTTATTGGTTTTAAGCCGTATTTCATTTTTACTGCATTAACATTTAAAAAAAGAAAAAATCAGAAGATAAGAAGTCTTAGAAAAAAAATCAAAATATAAAAATCATGAAAAAAAAGAAAAAAGAAGCTACTGCCGTCCTTGCCTGCTCAAGCTGTATGCAAAGAAATTACTCGACACCCAAAAGCCTGGAAAGCAAGGCCAGAAGACTTGTGTTAAAAAAGTACTGCAATAAATGCCTTTCACATACCGAACACCGCGAAACCTGCTAAATATTTATTTTCCCCGTCGCTGCCTGAAATCTGATTGCTGTCTCCGTTTCGTTATTTTACTATTGGTCAATTGTTGTGTTTAAGCTAAAGTTTAATTTAGTTTTTAAACAGGCGTCCTTAGTTCAGTTGGTAGAACGTCGGTCTCCAAAACCGAATGTCGGGGGTTCGAGTCCTCCAGGGCGCGTGTTTTGTTATTAACGTTACAAATAATTTTAAATCTTAGTATTCTTACGTATGGCCTCAGCACAATCTTCTTCTAAACCAGCACCCAAAACCAAAGCAACCAAAGCACTTGAAAAAACTTGGTTAGAGCAAACCAAAAGCTATTTAGCGGGTGTAAAAACAGAATGGTTTAAAATTAGCTGGCCACCGTGGCCCCAGATTTGGGCACAAATTATTGTTGTGCTGGTCATGGTTACCATTATGACCTTGATATTGTTTGTACTAGACTACAGTTTTGAATTTGTTATTAAGGCAATCACCCCTGCAAAGTAAATAAAAAGCGAAAGCCCCCATTCTCGAGACTCAATCAGACACTCTAACGAATTTTTTTCAGTCCATTAGAAAAAATGCAGAAAAAACGCAGACAGACGACTATAAACGAAAGCAATACAGGAAATTTTAAATGGAAACCCAAGAAGACGAATTAAAAACTCCCTCGTCAACCACTGTTTCTTTACCAGAAGACAACACGGACAACACTGTAACAATTTCTTCTGATGAAACAGCTTATACACAACCGAGCCATGCACTAGACCAGCTTGAGAACGGTTCACTGGATGACAATGAAGACGGTATCGATGCTTCAAATGCAGTCAGTATTAGTGACCTGGGCAGTGAAGAAACTGATCCCGATGACTCAGAGCAAAATGATGAGAATCAGGAAGGTGAATTTGTGGACCATCGGGTTTCGGTTTACTCAGAAGACGAGGCAGGCCATGGCATTCGGGTTTCTTCGCCTGAAGAAAGCCCAACGCCAGTTGTCAAAATCCGGCCTAAACGAAAAAAATGGTATATCATTCACACATATTCTGGCCATGAGAATAAAGTGAAAATCAACCTTGAGCGACGCATTGAGTCAATGGAAATGGCAGACAAGATTTTCAGGGTTGAAGTACCTCAAAAACCGGTTACTAAAATTAAAGACGGCAAGCGTACTGAAAAAGATGAAAATGTTTTTCCAGGTTACGTTCTGGTCGAAATGTTAATGGATGATGACTCGTGGTATGTGGTTCGGCATACGCCTGGTGTGACCAAATTTGTGGGTTCCCAGAAAAAGCCCATTGCTGCCAAAGATGCTGAAATTAAGCGGATTCTTGACAGGCCCTCTTCCAAGCAGAAAGCTGCCAAAGTTGAAATTGATTTAAAAGTCGGCGATATTGTTACCATTATCAGTGGGCCATTTGCTGGGTTTGAAGGCCCTGTCACTGAAGTATCACCCGAAAAAGAGCGTTTAAAAGCAATTGTTTCAATTTTTGAACGTGATACCCCGGTTGAGCTCACATTCTCACAAGTCGAGAAAGTGCGTTAACACAACGAAAACGTGCTGCTCATTGTTTCCATGTTTTCTTGGTCTTGGTTTTCAGAACTTGCCTTTCAACACTGTTGCCTGAAATTATGGTAATTTCCGCATCGGTTGATGCTTTTCCCAAAAAGATGTTTGCCAGCCATTTAATTGACTGGTATAAAGCACATTACCGCAGATTGCCCTGGCGAGAAACAAAAAATCCTTACTTTATTTGGCTGTCTGAAATTATGCTTCAGCAAACCCAAGTAAAAACGGTGATGGGCTATTATGAAAGGTTTATTCAGGCTTTTCCAACCCTTGCAGATCTGGCAAAAGCTGACCCAAAAGATGTGATGAAGCAGTGGGAAGGCCTTGGGTATTATTCTCGGTGCAGAAATCTGCATAAAGCTGCAAAAATGATTGTAGAAGAGCACAACGGATCTTTCCCGCAGTCTATGGAAGCCGTTTCAGCTTTGCCTGGCATAGGAAAAAGCACAGCCGGGGCTATATTAACGTTTGCCTTCGATCAACGGCATCCGTTGTTAGACGGGAATGTAAAACGAGTTCTTTCTCGCTTATTTAACATTGACAGCCCTGTTGAAGCCACGAAAACAATAAACTGCCTTTGGGCAATTTCTGCTGAACTGATTGAAGCCGCTGATGTGCCTTATTATTTTAATCAGGGTATTATGGAGCTTGGTGCAACCTTGTGTTTGCCCAAAAAGCCCCACTGTTTGCTCTGTCCGTTTAATCAGATTTGTCAATCCTATTTATCAGGTTCAGTGCATGAAAGGCCCGTGAAGTTGCAGAAAAAAGTCTTGCCGCATTACAATATTGCAGCTGGTATTTTGTGGAATGACCAGGAAGAAGTTTTTGTCCAACAGCGTCCTGAAGGCGGATTGCTGGGTGGGCTTTGGGAGTTTCCTGGCGGAAAACAGGAGCCAGGTGAAGTGATTCAGCAGACATTAAAACGCGAGCTGAACGAAGAACTGGGCATTCAGATTAAGGTGCTGGAGGCCTTGCCCGCCATAAAACATGCCTACACGCATTTTAAAATAACACTGTTCCCTTTTCACTGTAAAATTGAGTCAGGTAGCGTAACCCCAACGGTGGCCCAAGACTGGCAATGGCTAAAACCGGAAAAACTGGAATCTCTTGCATTTCCGAAAGCCAACAAAGTTATTTTAACTTGGTTAAAAGACAAAACCTACTGGCCATCAGGTCAGGCCACTATTGAAGTGGCAGACATTGAAGTGACAGACAAGGCTCTATTGTAAACAATGGTCCATCAATACCAGCATAAAGTCAGGGTTGGCGTTGTCATTATTGATGAAGCCGGTGTTCTTCTGGTTCAACAGAACAATAAGCCTTTCTGGGTTTTTCCAGGCGGTACCCTTGAGCCGGGAGAAGGGCTCTTTGATTGTGGCATCCGTGAAATTGATGAAGAGTTAACCCTCAGCATTGAAATTAAAAAAATACTGTATCTGGCTGATTTTGTGATTGATTCTACCAGTCTGCAATCTGAAGCCCAAAAACAAGCAAGCCAGAAGCCAATAAAAGAAGAGCGACTGGATACTGCTGCACAAGAAATCAAACACACCGTGGATATATTTCTGCACGGAAGCCTGATCAAAAATGTCAAAAGCAGTTCCGTCATTCTTAGTCAAGATGAAAATTTAAATGCCTTTGGCTGGTTTTCTTTGGAGAAGCTAAAAAAACTGCCGGTCAAACCGGCCATTGTTCAAAGAAAGCTCATTGCAGACTGGGAGATCTCCCCGTCTCTAAGCCAGTCTGAATGCCTTTATTTAGGAATTTATGGCCCCGACTAAGTGTTTTTTTAATTTTGATTCCATTTGCTTTAAACGGTTGGACCCATGGACTTGAGTAAAATTTTCTAATGAATGCCATTTTAAAAAAACTGGCCCAAGGTATGGTTGTTGTCGGGTTTGTTTTAATTGGGGTCGGGCAATTTATAAAAACACGCCCCACAGAACCCTCATCTCCTTCTGGCGATGCCCCATCGAGCAATACAATTGTCTGCAAGGTCCTTGATGTTTATGATGGCGATACGGTTGCCTGTGATATTAACCGCAATCACCAAATCGAAAAAGACTTAGAAACGGTCAGACTGCTGGGTATTGACACGCCAGAAATGCACTATTCACGAAAGAACAAGCAATATGGCCAGTACAATGCCGTAGACGAGCCATTCGCAAAGGCTGCCAGCTTGTACACTGAAAAAACAGCCTTGCAAAAGTATGTGGCCTTGACATTTGATTTTACCCGACGCGATCAATATAATCGGCTACTGGCTTATGTTTTTACTTGTAAAAAAAACACACCTGACTGCACTTACCCCAACGGGGTCAAGCCAATTTCAATGAACCAGGCCCTTCTTCAAAAAGGACTGGCGAAAGCCTTTTTTCTGGGCAAAAACCGGCGCTACGAAGATCAGTTTTACAGCGCCCAGGAAGAGGCCCGGACGAGTCGTGTTGGCCTTTGGCAATAATTTTAAAATCTTTTTTCATTCACTCTATAAATAACGCAAATAACACTATGAATTCCCCCTTTCAATTTGCAGTTAAAGCAAAACATAACAATGCCAGGGCCGGGGTTTACACAACCCCGAATGGGTCAATCGAAACCCCTGTGTTTATGCCTGTGGGGACCCATTCTGCTGTACGAACGCTGACCTGGCCCCAAGTTAAAGCCACTGGCGCGCAAATTGTTCTGGCAAACAGCTACCATCTGTTTCTGCGTCCGGGCCATGCTCTGATTGAAAAAGCGGGTGGCCTCCACCAATGGATGAACTGGGACCGTCCTGTTTTAACAGATTCTGGGGGCTTTCAGGTTTTTAGCCTTTCAAAACACCGTAAAATAGCACCTGATGGGGTTTATTTTAAAGACCCTTTTGATGGGAAAACCCATTTTATGGGGCCCAAAGAATCAATGATGGTTCAAAACAGCCTGGGTGCCGATATTATCATGGCTTTTGACGAATGTCCGCCCGGTGGAGCAGACTATGCTTATGTAAAAAAATCGCTGGATGTCACCAACCGCTGGCTGGATGACTGCTTTCAGATGCACAAGCGCGCAACAGATCAAGCCCTTTTCCCGATTATTCAGGGAGGGATTTTTCCCGATTTACGCGAAAAAAGCATTGATTTCGCTTTACAGCACCCGGCTTATGGTTATGCCATTGGGGGCGTGAGTGTGGGGGAAACCAAACGGCAGATGGAAATTGTCGTTCAGCAAACAGCGCCCCTGCTGCCTGAGGATAAGCCACGCTATCTGATGGGGGTGGGCACACCGGAAGATCTGCTAGAAGGCATTGCCAGTGGCATTGATATGTTTGATTGCGTCATGCCTACGCGTATTGCCCGCCACGGATCGTTTTTTACACCGGCAGGAAAGAAGATTATAAAAAATGCCTGCTATACCGAAGATTTTTCACCCTTGGTGGCTGATTGCAAATGCTACACCTGTCAGCATCATAGCAAAGCCTATATTCGTCATATTTACCGGGCCGGTGAGCTAACAGCAGCCA
Source organism: Cyanobacteria bacterium P01_H01_bin.74 (assembly GCA_038745945.1). Lineage (GTDB taxonomy): Bacteria > Cyanobacteriota > Vampirovibrionia > Vampirovibrionales > Vampirovibrionaceae > JBCDLA01. Next base: position 5,594 of record JBCDLA010000010.1, read on the forward strand.
CACTGTTAAGTATTCATAATGTTTATTACCTGGTTAACTTTGCAAAGCAAGCCCGTAAAGCTTTGCTGGAAGAGAAGTTCGAGGATTTCTACCAGTCCGTAAAGCTTGAAATGCAGGCTTCAATGCCGTTATAATACCTTACGAGAGTATGTGTTTTTGAGTGGAAGCGTAAAGCTAAAGTAAGAATTCTAAAAAGTAGCTGTCTCAGAGCTTTTTTGACTATTTATTACTCATTTTTAATTTTTTCAATCCGTTTGTTTTTAAAGTGTAAAAAAGAATGAAGCGAAATCAGTCGCATACTGATGCAAAGCAAAACACCCAGAATATGGAGACCGCTCTGCAAGACCGGCGCGTAAATGGTGATGATCGAAGGCAATCTGCGCGGTCTGGGAAATATGATCGCAGAAAAAACCGTTGCAAATACTGTAAGTATTTTGAAAACAGTGGCAGCAATTTTTGCAGCCGAAAACAGGTCACTATCAGCTCAGACACTTTTAGCTGTTTGTTGTTTGAGATATAGTACCAAATAAAAAAATAAAACTTAAAGCACTGCTAACAACTTTTTGTGTTGAGGGGTGTTAAAAAAGTAACTCAACAAATTAAAGTTCTTAATGATTGATTTCATATTGGTTTTAGGCAAGTCTAGGGCTTGTTTCAGGTAAAACCAACAAGCATTAATTCACGTATTTGTTTTCTATAAACAAGTCTCAATATCAATAACTGGAGAGCTGTAGCCCTATGTCAGGTGTCATTGAATACAAGCCAAAAAACTTTATTCAGCAATTGTTTCGAAGAAAAAACTTAGACAAAATTCTTGCTGATAACGCCAATCAGAGTCATCAGTTAAAGAAAACACTCAGTGCATTTGATTTAATCATTTTTGGTGTAGGCGCCATGATTGGTGCCGGCATTTTTGTACTGACAGGCTCTGCTGCTGCCGGATCAGGTGGGCACATTGCCGCAGGCCCTGCTTTAACACTTTCTTTTGTGATTACCGGCATTATTTGCTCGTTTTGCGCCCTTTGCTACTCTGAGTTTTCGGCTATGGCCCCCATTTCTGGGTCGGCTTATACCTATGCATTTTCTACAATGGGCGAATTTATTGCCTGGATTATAGGCTGGGCACTGGTTCTGGAATATGCTGTTGGCAATATGGCTGTGGCTGTCGGGTGGACAGGCAGTGTAAAAGCTTTCCTTGCAAGTTTTGGCATCAGCATTCCTGCCTGGTTGTCCAGTAATACCATTGATACCGTTCGCTCACTGGAAAATATTGATCAATCCATCTTGTTAAAAACCATTCCGTTTGCACTGCCAGGCGCGCAAGAACAGCAATACCTTCTTATTCAGCAGGCCTTTAATTTGCCTGCCCTCTTAATGGTTTTTGCAGTCACGGCATTACTGTATGTTGGCATCTCTGAGAGTGCCCGGATGGCAGCTGTGATGGTCTTTATGAAAACCAGCGTTGTTTTGCTTTTTATTGCTTTCGGTCTGTTTTACCTGTTTGGCAGCCACCAGGAAGTGCTTCAAGCCAACTGGTTTGCTTCCGGCTGGTCCTCATTTGCTCCCAACGGGTGGTCTGGCATATTGACAGGGGCTTCCATGATCTTCTTTGCCTACATCGGTTTTGATGCCGTTTCAACAACCGCTGAAGAAACCAAAAACCCGCAGCGAGACATTCCCATTGGCATTATGGGATCGCTTGCCCTGTGTACCATTCTGTATATTTTGGTAACCACAGTCATTACTGGGGTGGTTCCCTTAGACATGATTAACAAAGAAGCTGCTGTGGTGGGTGCAATGCAATCGATGGGCTACAGCTGGGGCTCATTCCTCATTAGTGTTGGGGCCATTGCCGGCTTAACTTCTGTGCTGCTTGTGCTTCAAATGGGGGGCACCCGCATTTTTTATGCCATTGCCCGTGATGGACTGCTTCCCAAATCGTTGTCAAGCATTCACCCAAAGTTTAAAACACCCCACATCTGCACAGTTGCGGTCGGTTTATTTGTGGCACTGGGTGCCAGCATGCTGCCCATCAATCTGCTGGCTGAAATGTGTAATATCGGCACACTGGGCGCTTTTCTAGTGGTTTGCATGGGGGTTGCCATCTTGCGGTTCACAGATCCCAAGCGCAACCGTCCCTTTAAAGTGCCATTTGGCATTACCATTCCATTACTGGGTATTTTAGGTTGCCTTGCCGTGATGTTTGGCGTCCCTGATTTCAGCGGTCAAACCAGCTGGATTGGTGGCTTACCTGCCACAACCTGGTTTGTAACAGTGGGCTGGTTTGCACTCGGACTTTTAATTTACTTTGGTTACGGCTACTGGAATAGTGCCCTTTCCGGGGATTAAATATGCCACAGTTTACAAGTTTTATTTGTGATGAACTCTTTTTCGCCTTGTTTTTCTTTCAAAAACAAGGCTTTTTCTTTCCTAAAGCCGGGTTTTTCCGCCTTGAATAAAAGATTTCAACGGGCAGCTGCGCAGCATCATGAAATACAGCCTGCTATTTGGTGTAGAATAAGAAAAGTTTTTATATTACTTAACAGAACCTTAGTCTTTCTCTCATTATGACAGAGCCCAAAAATCTGACACAGTCTAAGCTTTTTATCAGAAGCGAAGTGACCTCAGCCATTGACAGCATCAAGCTAATTATTAATCCAACACGCAATGACAAGTTAAAACAGCTCAAGCGGCTGCAAGACATCTCTGATCGTAAAAGTGTGCTGGATATTTTGCTAAAAGAACTGCAGCGCAGTAAAAGCAATACGGTGATGCAAATTATCACCGAGCTGTTGATGGAACTGGGCACTATTGAGTCTCTGCGGGACCCGCTTTGGTGCATTATTCAGAGCAATCATTGCAGTGATGAGGTAAAAGACGCTGCCAATATTGTTCTGCGGCAACTGGGCGATGCCACTGATCCCAGTGTTTACCTGGATTATCTGGAAGATCCAGCAGGGCTAATTAACCGGGAAACAGAACGGATGCTTGAGGTGTCTGCCAAAAATCCGGAAGCCTTAATTGACTTTATCGACTTTATTTTTTCATTGCCCACCGATGAGCAAATTAACCTGCTGTCTTCACTTAAAGAAGATTACTCGGTGGAACATATTCTTAATTTGATTTTGCCCACCATACTGGCAAAACCCCCACGCGAGGTTCTGGAACTGCTCTTGCCCACACTGGGTGAAACCAAACACCCCCGGGCTGCAGAATTTTTAGATCAATACAGCCACTGGTTTGAAAGCGATGCCGGGTTATCTAAAATCGCAAAAACAGCCCGCAGCAAATTGCGCCTCAGTGGTGTTGAGCAAGACAAGAACGCCAATGAAGCCGGTCAGCACAGCTTACTGGTGGATGCTGAGCTATTTAAAATTTTTGCAACCATTCCTGACGGGATTGGCAACATGGCTTTAATTTACAGCCGGCAGCATACGAACGGGGAAATTGCCATGATGAGTGCTGTGGTCAGTGATTTGCACGGCATTGTGGATTGCTTTGGATTTTACGATTTATCGCAGACTGATTTTTACAAGTTGCTTGAAAAATTTCATGAAGAGAGTACAAAAGTAGAAGTCAGCGAAACCTACTTTCTTCAGCAGCTTGAAAGTGCCGAAAAGCTGAACACCGAGAACAAATTGCGTATTCCCTACGAGTACAGCTGCTGGAAAATGATGCTTCCCAAGCTTTTGGCTAGCCGGATTGACCCCCATGCCATTGCGAAGGCACTGGCCAAACAAGAATGGGAAGACGCAACCGCCCGGCTTTACCACCACCCTGATGTTTGCACCTGGTTTTTGGAAGAGGGCGACAATGCCATCATCACCCCTGTTCTGGACAGTGTGCTTTCGGTTTGTCAAAGCCAGCTTGATGCAATGGCAATAGATGAAGCAGGGGCAGGCGGTTCCGCAGAAGACCCTGATCCCGGTCAAGTGCGCGCTTTTGTAAATGAACTGACAACCCTGGCTGAAACCCTGGTCTCAAAACTTCTGCAATCGCAGTGGCGCAATACCATGATTAACCGACTCTCTGATTGTGCGTATTTGTTTAAAGAGCAGCAAACCCATACCTTTAGCACACTGGCAGCAACTGAAGCCTACAAACTCATGCGCCACACCCCGGATGAAACACCCATAAACGGTTTTATTCAGCATTATGGCAGGCGTTGTATTGAAGAAGATCTGCTTCGGTTAAAGCTTGATTTTAAGATGAGTCAGGAGCCCAAAAAGGCCGCGCTGTTTGAAACGTTGGTGCTCAGTGTTTTGCAAGCCTGGGAAATCTAAGTAAGCGTATAAAATAAAAAAATCAGCTGATACCCATGCCCCGAATAAACAAGGCCAGAATTAATAATGATTTTACTGCCTGACTGGGGAAGCCTTAAATGACAGAGAACCCCAACGAAGCCATTCCTAAAGAATTTGAGAATAAAAACAAGAATAAAAACGAAGATGAAAACCATCCTCGCATTTTGGCCATTGATCCCGGCCACAAACGGGTTGGATTGGCCATCAGCGACCCCTTGGGCATGTTTCCCGTCCCACTTGAAACACTGAGCGTTTCAAGCAAGCTGGTCAGCACAATTGCCGCAATTTGTAAGGATTACACTGTAAAAACCCTGCTTGTTGGGTTGCCATTGCACTTAAGCGGTCAGGAAAGCCCGTCCTCACTGATGGCCCGGGAGCTGGCAGATGCACTGGAGAAAGAAACTGGTCTGCCTGTTAAGCTCATTGACGAGCGCATGACCTCCAAACTGGCTGAAAACCACTTGAAGGCGCAAGGCGTGCGCGCTTCTAAAAGCCGAAAAAAAGGCCTGGTGGATCAACTGGCTGCCATGCAAATTCTTGAAGATTATTTGCGAACCATTGCTTAAACATCGATGATTCCTCACAAGTGATCTAGAGCCTTGTATTTTTGCTAAATTGCTTCCGTCTCGATGGTTTTAAGAGAACTCAAACAAAGTCTTAAGTGAGCCAGAGTCTATTACAAGCGTTCCGCACACCGCAACTTGGCACTGCGGGACCGCGGGTTTTCCTTAATTTCCTCAGCAGTGGCTGATACGGGTTTTTTGGTCATCACTTTAAACGTGGCCTGATGATTGCATTGGCAAACAGGCAACCGACTGGAGCAAATGCACGCCTTGGCAGCCCGCTGAAAAAATTGCTTGACCAGCCTGTCTTCCAATGAGTGAAAGCTAATAATTACAACGCGGGCCCCCGATTGGGTGATGCGGGGCAGTCCGTTTAAAAATGTTTCCAGTGCGTCCAATTCTCGGTTTACAGCAATGCGCAGGGCTTGAAAAACCCGAGTTGCTGGATGAACCTTACCCGGATTCTTCCCAACTTTCTTGTAGGTGCTAATCACGCAGTCAGCCAAGGCTGTGGTTGTCTTGTAAGGCGTTGATTTTCGGTTTTGCACAATTTGCCGGGCAATGGTCTTGGACAGATGCTCTTCACCATAGCGTGAAAAAATCTCGACCAGCTGGGCTTCACTGTAGGTGTTTACAATTTCTGCAGCTGTCACGTCTGCCTGGGTATTCATTCGCATATCCAAGGGGGCATTATTGCGAAAACTAAAGCCTCGTTCTGGAGTGTCCAGCTGCATCGAAGAAACCCCGATATCGGCAACAACACCCCCTGAAATGGGAAAAAATTGCCCTCTCACAGCCATATCCAATGCATGAATATTCGAAAAATTGTCTTGAATGAAAGTAACAGCATTTACAAAGCCCGCAGCATCCATCCGGGCGGATGCAATGGCCAGCGCCTCGGCGTCACAATCAAGGCCCAATAAAACCGGGGTACTGCTTTTTGGGTCTTTTTCCTGAGAGGCTTGAATAGATGCTGAAAGGCTTTCTAAAATGCCCAGTGTATGCCCTCCGGCACCGACTGTGGCATCAAGGTAGGTGCAGCCAGGTTTTGGATTAAGATTGTCAAGAACCGCTTGAAGCAGAACTGGCGTATGGGGTACGGTTTCTGTTTGTACTTTTTGTGATGTCAAGGCAAAACGTTTCTGTTAATCCCCGTTATCGTTATTCTCAGTGTATTGATGTTCAGTTTATTGTTTTTTTAGGGATTATAGTGCGCTAACCCTGGCCTTGGCATATTCAACAAAATCATCATTCTGCGTACCCGACAAGGCAATAAAGCGTTGATAGGCGGCTTTCGCTTCGCCAAAACGCTTCTCTGCATCAAGCGCCACAGCCAGGGCGTAATAGCCATCGGTAAAGGTTTTGTCGTAATTTACAGAGGCTTTGTAACTGTTAATGGCTTGCGGCAGCTGTTTTTGGGCCTCCAGCGCCAAGCCCTTGTAATAGTGGCCAAGGGCATTGTCTGGAGCAGTCATTAACAAGGCGTTCAGTTCTGTTAAAGCTTCCCTGTATTGTTTGCTTTCGTAAGCTTCAATGGCCCCTTCCAGCAAGCGATCGGTTTTGGCTGCATTGGCACTGGCCAGACCTTGTTCTGCTTCGGTGTACCCAGGGTTTAAAACCAGCGCCTGGCGATAAGCAGACACAGCACTGTCATACTCATTCTGCTGATAGTATGCCGTGCCCAGGTAGTACTGGTATTCGGCTTTGGTCTGCGGGTCGGGGGCTGTTTTATCAACTTTATTAATGGCCTGCTGATACTGTGCAATCGCTGCATTGTAATTGCCTGCGGATTGCAAACTAATGCCATAGGCTGCATGAATGTCTGCATCATCGCTGATGGCCAGTGCCTGGCGAAATAATGGCAAGGCTTCCTGGGTTTTCCCCGCCTTTTGGAGATCAACCGCTTGTTGGTAAACGCTGTAGGCTTCTCCCTGCCGTGCGGCATTGGCACGATCTTTAAAAGTCTGATTGCCAGGCTCTAAGGCCAGCGCTTTGTTAAAGGCATCAATGCTGCCTGAAGAATTGCCCTGTTCTTGATAAACGGCACCCAGATTAGCCCAGGCACTGGCCAGATTGGCATCAGCTGCAATGGCGCGCTGATAAAATTTTTCGGCTTCAGGCAGGTTTTTGCGCTGATGAAAAACTTCGCCAATTTGTGCCTGAATGGTTGCATTGTCAACAAAGCGGTCGCCAAATTGTTCCAAGGCCCGTTTTGATCGCTTTTGATTGGGGTCGTTTTTAATCAGGGCCAGCATTTTTTCACGGGCCTGCTCATACTCTGCATCAATCCCCAGGACCATATTGTAAGCATTAATTGCCCCACCCAGATTGCCGGTTTCTTCCAACAAGGTTGCCTTGTAGTAATTGGCCAGCAGGTGGTTGGGTTCTACTTGCAGCACTGTTTCGTAAGCTTTGAGTGCGGGTTTGTAACGCCGCTGTTCTTGGAACAATGTCCCCATGTTGAGGCGAATCAATTTTTTGGTCTTAAAATCAGTCGTTCTAATCTGATTAGACAGGCGTTCAGCTTGCGAATATTCTTGATAAGCCTGATTATACTGCTTTCTTTTCTGGTAAACGCTGCCCAGGTTGGCATGGCCAATCACACTCTGCGGATTGAACTTAATCTCGTTCAGCCAGATTTTTTCAAGCATAGAAAGCGCCATCGAATTGTTGGCGTCAATTTCCAGGGCTTTGTCAAAATTGGAAACAGCGTCATCAATATTGCCCAATTTGTATTGCGCATTGCCCAGGTGTACAAAATTTTCTGCCCCAACCGCTGCCGAGCCAGATCCATTGCGGGTAATCAATTGGGTATAGTAAAACTGCGACTGTTTCGGCTTGTTAACCACCGTGTATAAATCGCCCAAGGCTTTTAACGCATCAAGGTTGTTGGATTGATACCGCAGGACTTCCCTGAATTCCACAATGGCTTCTTGAAACCTGCCTTGCATGCGCAAAGCTTTGGCTTGTGCCAAATGGGTTTGCGGATTGGCAGCCGTAATATTTAGATTTTTATAGGCAGCATTAATATTGTGTTTAACAATGTCCAGGTTTTTCTGATGCAGCGCGCTGCGGCGCATGTCGTCATCCCACAGGGCTTCCAAATAGAACAACGCCATTCTGAAGTCACTCAGGGCTTTTTTGCTGTTTTTCTGCTTGTTGAGATAATAGTTGCCTCGCCCAATATAAGCCACAGCCAGGTTATTGTAGATCACAGGCAAATTGGGTTCAGGGGAGACCTTTAAGGCTTCTGTAAAAGATCCAATGGCATTGGTGAGTTGCCCTTTCACATAGTACGATTGCCCTTGCCGGGTGTACTCGGCATAGCGGTCAATATCGCCTGTGGCTGTGTAATCAGCAGGCTTATTGTACCTGTATTGCCCGTATGCAACCCCTGAAAAAAACACGGCCGTGTCAGAAAGGCCAATGGCAATGCTACTGGCTAAAGCCGTACACACCATTTTTTTTGAAAGCAATCGCAATAAATAATCGGAGAAAAAACCAGGCATTCTTTAATTTCTGTAAAAAAATTAGGATTGTATGCACAATAAATAATAAAGCCATAAAATAAGCGATAAAAACACAGGCTTTCTGCACTTCTTATTATAGACAGCAATATTAAAAAGCACAAAGTTTAAAAAATACAAAGCCATTGCAATGAATTTAGTGGGGGGAAATGCTGTTAACGTTTTTTGTGCAAAACAAGATTTTCTCTTAAAACATTTTTCTTTTTACTTTGTCAGGGAGAGGCTTGCGCAGCCTCTCCCCAACACCCCTCGCCGCGTAAGCGGGAGTCTCCCCCGCTTAACACCCCCCAAATGGGTAAATATAAACCGGCTTTCTTACCTTGGATTGCGGCTTCGGTTGCTTTCAGCAATCCTCACTCGCAAAATCGGTTTCCGGGGTGTTGGCTTCGCCAGTATACACCCCGAAACCAGAAAGCCTAATGATTTAACAGTTCAAATCTCACGCGTTATTAAGAAGCAGCAACTTGCGCTTTTCCCAAACTTACTACGGGGGCTTTGCACTGTAGAAAAATCTGCTGTCTGAGGGTGGCAAGTTAAAACAAAAGTGCGCAGCTCTTGGCCGTAAGGCCTTAGAGATGTGGATGCCCTTTGGGTACACAGCCGAAGCCTTGGAGGTTGTGCTGATTATTTAAGGGCAAATTAAGGGGCAACAGCCCCCAGCTTGCTAAGCCAATGCAAGGCATCGGTTGCGTACTGGCGCGCTTTAGGCTCGTACGTAATATCGTGCTCACAGGGCTCAAGCACACACGCATTCTGTTTTGATTGCGGCATCTGCTGAAAGACCACTTGCATGGTATCCGGGTCACAGACTTTGTCTTGCAGTGGCACAAGCATATAAACGGGCTTTGAAACCGTACTCAGTTTGGCTTGCAGTCTTTTGCTGAAGGCATCAATGCTGAGTAAAAACCGAGGATTAACCGCCAGTGCTGGCAGGTTGGAGAATTCAGGGTTGTTTAAAATATCGGGGTTCTGTGTGATGTCTTCTATGGTGTATGGCAAGGTCACCTGGGCATTTTTTCCGTTCAACAGTGCTGTATTGAGCAGCAATGTCAGTATGGCTTTCAGGCGGTAGAAGGCGGTAAATTTAACAGGATTGGGCGCATAAGCCGGGGCCAACAAAATACATGCCTCAAACCACTCAGGATTCAGCGTTAGTAAATGGGTCGCCAACAATCCCCCCAGACTAATGCCGCAGAGAGTAACCGACACCTGATCTGTTCGGGTTTGGGGCAAAATAACACGACGGTAAAACAGACTTAAATCTTGTGCTTGCTGCTGAATGACCTGCCCGGGGGAGCAATGGGCATTTAGGCCAAAGCCTCTCAGATCGGTTCCGTAAATGGTATCAAAGCCGCTTTCCAAAAAAGGCTGCAAGAACCCCAAGGCCGTTTGCACCGAGCCCCCCAGACCGGGGATGTACCAGAGCATTTTTTGCCGGGGCCGCTCAAGAGCAGGTTCAGAAATAGGTTCAGATGCCGTTTTTTGTGCAGAACCGGTAGCAGACAAGACACCAACATTTAAAAAATCATCATGTTGAAGGTCGTTGCTGGCATTGTACTGGGTAACAGTGAGCATGGGTTTATTGGGGTCTCAAATCGGGTCTCAGGCCAGTCCTCAAAAAACAGAAGAAATAAAATTGAGGCGCTGAAATACAAAAAATTTCAGGCTTCAATCGTAATAGATTGAAGCCTGATGAAATGGATAAACGGTAAAGCTTGTTTGCTGAGAATTACTTCTTTGCAACCAATTCTTTAAACTTTTTACCAGCAGAAAATGCAGGAACAGTTTTTGCAGGAATCTTAAGCACTTTACCATTTTGTGGGTTTCTGCCATTTCTTGCCGCGCGTTTGCGTGGTTCAAATGTACCAAACCCAACAAGGGTAACTTTTTTGCCTTTTGCAACAGTCTTCTCAATGGTAGTAATCAGTACTGTTAAAATTTCTGCCACTTGTTTCTGAGGTGTTTTCGTCTTTTTAGAGACTTCTTGAACTAACTCTTCTTTATTCATCGTAAAAACCTCCTTTCAGGTCGTAACAAAGTTGATTATAACAGTACTCTCAGGATGTGCAACCGTAAACTGGCAAATTCATAGATTTCACCCAAAGAAAATACAGGCCCCAAACGACGGACAGTCTCAATTAGCCGTCTGTTTTTGTCAAAAAACAACCGGTTCTTTTTTGATCAAAAGCAGGCTGGATACCAGAATCAAAGCGCTTTCCTTGGTTTTTTTTGCTTGCAACCTGCTTCTATTCTGATTGCAAATGGCATTTGATTTGAGCAGCCTGGGACCTTCGATCATTTTTTCAAATGCCCATTAAAAAGAAAACCACAAATAAACTACGGACGGCCTTCAATATATACGTACTGCCCCTCAAACACAACACCTTGCTTTGGGTTACAAAACGTACAAAATAATATCTTCCCAATACGATGTCATCATTTGTGTGGCACAAAGGGTGTTTTTTTCGGCCTCTTGCTTTAGCAAGTTCAGCATTTCAAATTCTTGCTCGGGTGGCATGCCATTTTCACCGTACAGACAAAGCATTATTTTTGCTGAAGACAATTCAGGTACAGGGCCTTTGGTTAAAGTCAGGGATTCTACAAGGGCCATAAAGGCTGCTTCATAAGCGTCCCAATCTTTGCTTTCAATATCCATCGCGAATGAGCAGTCCCTATTTTTCAGCAAGCACGTTTAAGTCATAAAAGCTTTAAGTCTAAAGCTTCAAGCTATAAGAGCACTATGACGGATGCATTATGATTCAATAAAATTCTAGCACAAAAGCAGTCCCTTGCTTTGACAGGATAACAGGCCTTTACCGCGTTGTTTTTCTTTTTCTGTTTTTTTGCAATACTAAAAAACTTCAGTTAATTCTAAAGTAATGACTGCTATTTAATAGTTAGCAAACTAAGCCAAATGTATTCAGTGAAAATGACCCGCTTAAAATGACCGCCACTGCTTTAACACCAAAAAATGAACTGATGATTCAGGATATCCTGCAGAGTCTGCCACACCGGTACCCGTTTATTCTGGTTGACCGAGTGACTGCCCATGAAAAAGGCAAGCGAATTACCGGTTATAAAAACATCAGTATGAATGAGCCTTTTTTTCAGGGACATTTTCCCAATGAGCCCATTATGCCAGGTGTTCTTCAAATTGAAGCATTGGCCCAACTGGGCGTCTTGCTGTTAAAGCCCCTGCCTGAAGCAGAAAACAAGCTGGCTGTGTTTGCCGGCATCAACAATGCCAAATTCAAAAAAATTGTAGTCCCCGGTGACCGCCTGGATATGGAATGCACGTTGATCAAGTTGCGCACCCCGATTGGCAAAATGCAGGGTAAAGCCTTTGTTGACGGCAAACTGGTTTGCGAAGCAGACATTACTTGCTCGTTGCTGGAGCGGCCCAATTCGTAAAAGGATCTTGGTTCTTGGTCAATTCCTCTGTTTCAGAAAATCTTACGCTGCCTGAGCCTCTACACGTAGGAATTCATCCCACTGCCATTGTGGATCCCAGAGCAGCGCTTCACCCCTCGGTAACCGTTGGGCCGTATTCTGTTATTCACAGAGACTGCACGATTGGTGAAAATACGGTTATCAATGCGCATGTTGTGATTGAGCCCTACACCCAATTGGGCAAAAATTGCGTGGTCTCTTCGGGGGCAGTGCTTGGTGGCTTGCCACAAGATTTAAAGTTTGAAAACAAGCCAAGTTATGTCGTTGTGGGCGATGAAACCATTATCCGTGAGTTTGCAACCATTCACCGCTCATCAAAAGCTGGTGGCCAAACCACTGTCGGAAAAAAATGCATGCTGATGGCATATAGCCATATTGCACACGACTGCACCATTGGCGATGAAGTGATTATTGCAAACAGTGCACAACTTGCCGGGCATGTTACCTTGTCTGATGGCGTCTTTCTTGGCGGTGCAACCTGTGTTCATCAGGGGGTTACCATTGGCCGGTATGCCATTTTGGGCGGGGTCAGTGCAACACGCCAGGATGTTCCCCCATTTGCCATTGCGGATGGCCGGCCTGCCCATATTGCAGGGGTCAACCGCATAGCACTGAAGCGCCGGGGGTTTTCACCCGAAAGCAGAAACCGGATTAAACAGGCCTTTCAGTTAATCTGGTTTTCAAACCTGAACTACAAAGAGTCGGTTGAAAAAGTCGAGCAGACCCTGCCGCAAGACGAGAATATTACAGAGCTGCTTGCCTTTGTGAAAAACTCAAAGCGTGGCATTCACCGTCCCCCCAACGGAAAAACCAGCAAACAAGTGATTGCAGACTCTCTGTTAGACCGCTCAGACAACAAATTATAAAACCCACAAAAAAAGATTGAAAATCCCTATGGCCCACCCACGCGCAATTATTATGGCTGCTGGCAAAGGTACCCGTTTAAAAAGTCAGCTGCCCAAAGTACTGCACCCTTTAATGGGAAAACCGCTGCTACAACGTGTTTTAGAAACCTTGCCTCTGATCAACATTGAAGAAGCCTGCATTATTGTGGGGCACCAGGCGGATCAGGTAAAAGACAGCCTTGTAAATTTTCAATTGCCATTTTCATACACAACAGCCCTGCAAGATCCACAATTGGGAACCGGTCATGCGGTCCAGCAGGTTCATTTGCAATGCCCGCAGTGGCAGAATTTTTCAGGGACAGCCCTCATTTTATCCGGGGATGTGCCCTTAATGAGAGCAGAAACTTTAAGCCATTTATTAAAACAGCATGCCCAGCAAAATAATGCCTTGACCGTTCTTGCCGCAACATGTAGCGATCCCACTGGCTACGGGCGAATTGTTTGCGGAAACAGCTCACCCGATAACCCCAAGCAATCTGCCGTCAAAAAAATTATTGAGCACAAAGATGCCACGCCGCAAGAACAAGCCATTACCCTGGTGAATACAGGCATTTACGCTGTGAACTGGGCGCTTATTTCCCCGCTGCTTATGCAACTGTCTAATCACAACAAACAAGCTGAATTCTATTTGACCGATGTTGTTGCACTGGCCGTCAACGCCAACTTGTCTGTTGGCATGGCCCACCTTGATGATGCCACTGAAATGCTGGGTGTCAACGCAAGAAGCGATCTGGCACAATGCCACAGTGTACTGAATCAACGTACACTCAAGCAGCTGATGGTCAATGGGGTCAGCATTCCTTACCCGCAGCTGACGGTTATTTCCCCGGAAGTTTCGATTGGGCCGGATTCAACGGTTTTACCCGGCTGTCTGCTTGAAGGGGATATTACTATTGGTAATGACTGCACCATTGGACCCAATACGATAATGAACGGCACTGTGAGAGCTGGCGACAATGTTAAGGTGATTCAGTCGGTGATTCGCGATACAATCATCGGATCCCATGTAAGTATCGGCCCGTTTGCCCAGCTGAGAGACCAAGTTACCCTTGCAGACACGGTACATATTGGTAATTTTGTTGAAATCAAGCAAAGCAGCATTGACTCTCATACCAATGTGGCGCATTTGGCCTATGTTGGCAATGCAACCCTTGGCAACACTGTCAATATTGGGGCAGGAACCATTACAGCCAATTACGACCCCATTCGAGACATCAAATCAGAGACCCAAATTGGCAACGGTGCAAAAATTGGCAGCAACACGGTACTGGTCGCTCCGGTTTCCGTGGCTAGTGAAGCAAGTGTTGCCGCCGGTTCTGTCATTACCAAAGATGTCTCAGAAGGCAGTTTAGCCATTGCACGGGGACGCCAAACCGAAATTGAAGGCTGGGTTAAAAAGACAAAAGCACAAGCCACTGAGCAAGTTAAAACGTGACATCAGAAAAAAATCGCAGCGAGTCTGACAGAAAAAAAGCCATAAAACTGGCCATTACCGGGGGTATTGCAAGCGGCAAATCTTTGGTGGGAAACTATCTTGAAACCCAGGACATCCCTGTCATTGATGCTGATCATGTGGTTCATACCCTACTGAAAACAGACGCTGAGTTAAAGCAAGCGATTGTTTCTCATTTTGGGAAGACAGTGCTTCATACAGAAACCGGTACAATCAATCGCCAAGCCCTGGGGCAATGGGTTTTTGAAAAGCCCGATGACAAAAGTCTGCTAGAAAGCTGGATTCATCCAAAGACCAGAAAGGCAATCACCCAGTTTTATCAGCAGTATTGTTACCACAAGCCTGTTGTTGCGTGTTTAATTCCGTTGTTGTTTGAGTCCGGCATTGAAGACCAGTACGATGCAGTCTGGCTGATTGAAACCCCAGTGCCCCTGCAAATCAAAAGACTCACAGAAACCCGCCAACTTTCTGAAGAAGCGGCCATGGCCAGAATTAAGAGCCAGATGCCACTAGAAAAAAAACAAGCCCGTTTAATGCGTTGCAATCAAGGGATGCGTTTTGAGAACGACGGTTCAATCGAAACCTTGCATGAGAAAGCTAGGCTTACACTGGCCAAGCTTATTACAGATCACGGCTAATGCCTTAAATTGAACGGCTTAAAGTGAATACCTTAAGCGCGCATTTTAATGATTAACAGGGTATTGACTGGCAAGGCTTATTTTTCAGTAAAAACAATAATAGCTTGAATAACCGTTGGACCAAGCAGTACAACAAACAACGGAGGGAATATAAAAAACACAAGCGGAAAAATCATTTTCACACTGGCTTTTGATGCCATCTCTTCTGCTTTTTGCCGGCGTTTTATACGCAAATCACTGGCATAGATTCTCAGGGTATCAGCAATGCTGGTTCCCATTTTATCAGCTTGTATTATCATGGCGCACAATGAACGCAATTCTGGAACATCCCCACGTTTGCCCAGATTTTGAAACGCCTCAACACGACTGATACCGGCATTCAGCTCACTGTTCAGTCGATTTAATTCCAGCGCCATCTCGGGGGCTGCCTTGCTAAGCTCTTTACTGGTTCTGTGAAACATTGCATCGACGCCGAGTCCTGCTTCTACACAAACCACCATCAAGTCTAACGTGTCAGGCAAAGCTTGAACCAGGTTTTTTTTGCGTTTTGACACAGTACTTTTCAACATCATTTGTGGCAGCATACTGCCCATCACAAACCCACCCAGGAGACCGCAAAGAATATAAGTGGCTTGTGTGGTTACTAAAACAGAAACAACAAATGCAATGGTGCCAGCAATAATGCCATAAGAAGCCCGTTTTACCTTGAACCGATCCAGCTGCGTTTCGACATTGCTGTAGCCTGCTTGAGCAAACAATGCTTTTTGTTTGTCATCGTTCTGTCCGGCACTGTACAAAGATTTTGCAACGGGTTTGGCGACTGCAGTGAGGCCTTGTGTAAGGTTTTCTGCAAGGGTTTGTGTAGATCCACCGGTTTCAATGCCTTTTAACCTGTTCAGGCGTTTTTGAATCAAGCTGGGCTGATTTTCAAAGATACTGATCATTAAAACAATACTACTAAAAATGACAACACAAAAAACAATGACAATAAAACCGTACAAAACAGCCTGTGACAGAAAGGATCCAAATTCATCAAAACTAGCCAATAAATTCATAAAAGCAATTAAATCCGAATATCAACAATCTTTTTCATCACCATAAACCCAATGCCCTGCATAAGCAGTGAGACAACCAGGGCAATATTGCCCATTTGAGTCTCAAATAGTGGTGCCACATAGCTGTACATAATTACGCTGAGAAACAGCAATAAAATGAGCGGCGCGCAGCCCAATACATACCCGGTTAACCTGGCCTGACCGGTTAGTGAACTAATTTGGCCTTTCAACTTAAAGCGTTCTCGAATGGTATTGGAGAGATTTTCCAGAATTTCTGCCAGATTACCGCCTGCTTCCCGCTGAATGCAGATGGCAGTTGAAAGCATATTAACATCCGGTAAATTGTCCAGCCTTGCAACCAGACGAAACAAGGCCTCTCTAACAGAAATCCCAAGATTAATGTCACGAACCACCAACGCAAACTCTTTAGAGACTGGCGGCTGCATCTCCGTTGAAACAATACCCATAGCAGCAGACAAGGAATGTCCCGCTCGCAGTCCACTGGTCATCATGCCCAGGGTATCGGGCAGCATTGCAACAAATTGGCTGCACCGTTTCTTTCTTTTCCCAACCAATGAAAACCAGTACCCGGCAGGTACAAGAAAACCCAACAGCAGAAGAATATATAAACCCGAAATCATTCCCAAAACAGTACCACAAACAACCGGAAACAGGAAAAACTTAAGATAAATGTTATCAGCCGGGCTGGTCATATCTGCTTGCTGCAACCTAACTGTTAGAAGCTTGTAGAACGGAAATGTCTGAAAAAACTGATTGAGCTGCTCGTTTTTATAATGCCCAGTTTTATACAGAGCCTGATGATTTGTCCTTTTACCAGACTGGACCTGGTGTTCAGAATCAAGTCCCTTCTGTTTTCCCTTTAATGATGACAGCCGGTTTTGAATGGCAGAGGGTTCCGGGTAAAAATAGCGCTGAAAGAAAAACAGGGCCACACCGGCCAATACAGAAAATAAGATAATTGCAACCAGTATAATGAGCAACAATACTGTTGTATTCATCGGTTAAAAAATCCTCAGCCTTATCAGCATTACAGGTTCAATGGCCTTGTTTCATCGGTCCTAGGCCTTGTCAGTACTCTCCTGCGACTTGGGCCCAAACACCAGGAATTCTTCTGATTTTTTTTCAGGACTACTATCTACTGATGAATGGCTTTTCTCCTGGAATAGATCATCAGGCAGCGGAATACCTTTGGCAATGCATTTTTCTGTAAACTTTGGCCGAACCCCAGTAAACAAGTGCTCGCCCACCACGTTGCCATTTATATCAACACCATTTTGCTGGTATTTAAAAATCTCCTGCATGGTGATCACATCCCCTTCAATACCCACAACTTCGGTAATCGATGTTGTTTTTCGTTGCCCATCAGGTAATCGGTTGACTTGGACAATTAGGTGAACTGCTGCTGCAATTTGCTGCCGTATATTTTTTTCAGGAAGCGGATTTTCATTCATCATGCACATGGTAATAATTCGGGTAATGGCATCCCGTGGTGTATTGCTGTGCAGGGTTGTCAGCGATCCATCATGGCCCGTATTCATGGCTTGAAGCATTTCCAAGGTTTCTGCCCCCCGACATTCACCAATAACAATGCGATCCGGCCGCATCCGCAATGAGTTAATCAGCAGATCCCGGGCTGAAATTCGACCTTCTCCCTCAATATTAGCGGGCCGTGTTTCCAGCCGAACCACATGGTCCTGCTTGAGTTGCAATTCTGCAGAGTCTTCAATAGTAACAATCCGCTCATCTTCATTAATCACCCCAGAGAGTGCATTCAGCATGGTTGTTTTACCAGACCCCGTTCCACCCGAAATTACAATATTCAGGTGGCATTTAACTGCTGCTTGCAACACCGCACACATAGCGTTATTAATAGATCCCCAAGCCAGCAGCTTTTCGAGGCTGCCGGCATCTGATTTAAATTTCCGAATAGAGATAGACGGCCCGTCAAGGGCCAGTGGCGGAATAATGGCGTTAAACCGGGAGCCGTCTTTCAGGCGGGCATCAACCATGGGGGTTTTTTCATCAATTCGTCGCCCAACAGCAGAAACAATACGCTCAATAATGTGCAACACATGATCGTTGTCTTTAAAGACAACCCGGGTCCGCTGAAGTTTACCGCCCCGCTCAATGTAGATATTTTTAGGTCCGTTCACCATAATTTCAGATACATCCTGATCGCGAAGCAAGGGCTCAAGCGGTCCTAACCCAATAACCTCTTCGATCAGCTCCTGAATAAGCAGGCTACGCTCCGTTTGACCCATAGGCACTTTTTGGGTGAGCAATGCTTGCTCCAGCATCTGTGTTGCAATGGTGGTGACGTCTGATTTGCTAATATTGTCTGTTTCTGAAACATCCATACTTTCAACCAGTAATTTGTGTACTTTTACTTTTATCTCGTCAAACTGTTCACCTTTTGATGCCTCAGCAGTTGCATTTTTTGCAGCTGTATTTTTGGTGTCATAATTTATTCCCCCTGACTTATTAGTAAATGGTCCTGAGGTTTTATTGGATGTTGCGTCTTTTACTGAGGACGTTTTAAAGTCAGAAGCCTTTGAGTCCGTTGGCGACTGTTCAACATTGGAGGTTAAGTTGTTTTTCTTCAACCGGTCTCGTAAAGACATTGCAAATCATCCATGCTTCTGTGTTGTGCAATTATTTTTTGGCAAACAATCCACTGAAAAGGCTGGTTTTGTATTTTTTCTCGATTTGTTTCGGGGCTTCAGTTAAAACCCCTGTCAATTTATGGGCAAGTTCTAAAAAGTTTTTTCCCAAAGACTTGCTATTTTCTATGGCTGTAATGGGAACACCCCGATTTATAGCCGTCATGACCACCATATAATTATTCGGTATTCTCCAGAAAACCTGATGCTCCAAGGTTTCTTCAACATCATCCACTGTAATTTCTTCATCAGGCATGTAGCGATTTAAAACCAGTTTGATTTTTTTTCTTGAATAACCAAGTCGATCAAACAGCCTTAGTAAACGTTGACTGTTTCGGATAGAAGGCAAATTAACCATTGAAACCATTAAGATATTGTCAGCCAAATCCATAGCAGAAAGGGTTTTATTATCAAATGCTGTATTGGTATCAATGACAACATACCTGAAACTGGCTTTTAAAAGGGTTAAAACGGCATTGATTTTCTCAGTCGTCACATCCTCAGCATCTTCAACGTATAATGGATCTGCTAGTATATATAGTTTGGCTTTATCTGTGGTGTATTCAGCCAGTGAGCTGTACAAATAGGCTGCATCAACCCGGTTAATGTCCCGGGCTATATCAACAATGGTTTGCTTGGGCTCCACGTCTAAAAAAGTGGTCACATCTCCCAGCTGCAAGTTTAAATCAACCAGCACAACCGGTTCATTAACCGACTCTGACAAGGCCAGCGCTAAATTGACAGCAATGGTGGTTTTCCCTAAGCCGCCTTTATTGCTGTAAATAGTAATAATACTGCCTGTTTTGTCCTCTTGTTTGTTAAATAAGGCTTTTTCATGCTTTTCAAAAAGCCCTTCAACATCATCCACAGAAAACGGGCGTTTAATAAAATCTCTTACCCCAGCGACCATACAAGCCTTTAATTCTTCAATGCCCATATCATAACCAGAAGCAATAATCAGGGTTTCTTTAAAGTAAAGTGAAACGCGCTCGATGGTTTCCAAGGTTTTTTCAAAATTATCAGAAATATCAATAAAAACCACAGAAGGCCGGTTTTGACGAATAAGCTCATAGCCATAAAACAGGCTATCTGTTTCAGCCAGCAGCATGCAGCCATCTAAAGCATTTACTACACTGGCAATGGCACTTTTGGCATGCTGGTCAGTATCAATCACCAGAACGGTTACAGTGTTATCGGTCATCATTATTAACTGCGGCTTTTATTAAATTAGGGCTTATCTTGCTTATTGTTAATTCATTTTTTACAGCTTACCTGTCTATAAAAACGCTGTAAGTTAAAGTTTTTTAATCGGGTCAACAATATGTGGGGTAATCACAACAACCAGTTCGCGGTCAGTTTTGGTTACCGCACTGTCTTTAAACAAATTGCCAATAATCGGAATTCTGCCGATAAAGGGCACCATGCTATAATTCCCTTGGTCTTCACGGCTTAGTATGCCTGAAATCATGAGGGTCTCACCATCAGCCAAATCTACTGTTGTGTTTGTTGTTCGCTTTAATAGGCCACAGACAGGGATACCAGCTGTTGTAATGCAATTGGATGTATCCAAAGTACTGACTTCTGGCTCTACATTGATTTCAATTCGGCGACTACGCACTGAAATCCAGGGGATGAAATTAAGTTTCACCCCAAACTCTTTAAACGAAATAATGGGACTGCCATTTTGGTCAACTGCACCAATAAAGGGGAATTCACCACCCGCCAGAAAACTCGCTGTTCTGCCATGGGTACAAACCAATGTAGGATTTGCCAGTGTGTTAATTTTCCCTTCCGTTTCTAGTGTTTCCCAAGCAGCCCGCCAATACTTATTAAAGCGAATTGTTCCGTTAAATCCACCCGAATTGTCTGTAAAAAATGTTGTAATGGGGTTGTTTACAACTGGGTCAGGAAATCGACTTGCAGTCAAACTGCCCCCATTAAACCCAAACGATGTTCGCAAGTTTTTTGCAACAATCTTGGTGGCTTCTGCAACCCTGACCTCTAACAAAACTTGAGGGGCGGGGGTTTCTGTTAAATCAACAAATTTCTCTTCCCGGTACCCATAGGCGCCAGCCAGTTGCCTGATTTCATCGAGCACAATGGTATTGGAAACTTTGCCACTCACAATAAAAGAGTCATCGGTAATTCGGGTCCGAATGTCTTCTCCCGGTGCGATGGCTTCAACGGTCTGCAACAGTTCTGATGTATCGTTTTCAACATAGAGATCAAAAATCCCTTCATTACCGTCAGCATCCCAGACAATCAAACTGGTGACCCCACGCAGTTTGCCGTTCACCATCACTTCATTGGGCGATAATGGAATCAAATCAATCAGACTGGGCTCAGCAATGGATAAGCGGGCAATGGGCTGGGCAAACTTAATAATCTGAGACCGCCCGCGGGTAACAGAAATCTTGGTGGCTGTTGCCGAAATACTTTGCTTTCTGTCAGCCTCTCCAGGCCTATTGCTACCTAAATTACTGGGGGCTTGTTGCACCGAATTTGTTGTAGTAACCGCTTGATAGAGCAAAGCTTTATCAGATTTTTCAGTATATAAATGGACTTGCTGTGGGTTTTCTTGGGATTTTAGAGCCATTGGATCCAGTTGTTCTGCATTGACCCACACTGCAAAACACATCAGACTGAAGCTAAGACAGCTGGCAATAACCGCTTTGCGAAAGCCTTTCGGCTGTTGGGTAACTATATTAGACAATTCACGCATTATTGATAGAACCCAACGGTTTCACTGCCTGTGCCTTTAAAAATGGTAATTCTATATTCTGCTTTCTCTTTTTCAGGCGTTGGTAAAGCCAAGACATCTGGTGCTTTGGGCGGTACCGTTTCTTTTTGTATCATCGGGCTTGCCCCATTGCCCTTTAAAAGTAACTTGTTTAAATCGGTACCCGGTAATTTTGCAAGTGTTTTGTCTCGCACATTTCTTAAAGTCAAATGGAATGAGCCAATATTACTGGCCAATATTAGTTTTTCGGCCTGCTCTGGTGTTACAGAAACCGTAATTTTCTTAAGCGCTTCTCCATCTCTTCCTTTTGCACCTGCCTGACTGACAGCAATGACCTGAACGTTTTGAAGGACTGTCTGGGTGACTTTTCCCCATTGCGGGGTTGAAAACGTAACCAAAACATCCACACGCACCCCAGGAACCAGTGCGCTATCAATGCTTGCAATCGAAGTCATTAGCAAACTTAGTGCTCTTGTGCCTTCTGGTACCGAAAAATAACTGCCCGTATCCATTAATTTATTTCTTTCAAGGGGCTCTCCTGCCAAAATCGGTAGCTTTGCCACCATACCCAGCACATCAGAAACTTTTTGAAAAACCATTCTGTCGGGCTTCTCTTCGGTTTTTTTGAGTTCAACCAAACTGGGGACAATGGCTTCACCCGGCATTAAATTACTGCGCGTGTAGACAACGCTATAACTGGTTATCTTTTTTTTAGTAGCCAGTAGCCGCTCCTCTTCTTTCAGGCGAGCTTCTTCTTCAGCAAGACGCTTTTTTTCAGCCTCAACCTCAAGTTTTTGCTTCGATGCCTGACTGTTGACTGATGAAATAATTCGGAAACCCAGAAACAGCGCAATAACACCTACAACCAATGCAATCGCCAGCGCAACGAGTGCTTGCACTAAAACCTTTTTAGGGCGTCGAGATTGAGGCATGCGATCTCAAATCATTAAAATTGCTCAAGTCAATAAAAATGCCTTAATAATAATTCGTTAAAACTCAGTTTTAAGGGCTTAATAAATTCTGTTAAGAGGAAAAATAAAAGCATTTCTTATCACAATACAGTAAATTATTGAAAGTCCTTATCCACTGATTAAAGGAAACCCACTATAAGATTGTGCCAGCCTAAGTATAATGATTGATTACATTTGGGCTTCATTCCATTAAATGGTATAAAACAAAACAAATTTTACCCTTCTCGGCAAGACGCTATTAACATCGAATCAATTTAGTTGACACTACTTTGACTCAACAAATAGTAGCTTTTACATTTAAGAAAATTTATTCTTTTTCAATTCTTTGTGTAAGGCAAAAAAGCCAATAGAAATAAAAACTGCTTTAAAAACGCTTACCTACCATCCCAGTAGAAAACGCAAAATCGACAACACACCCAAGAACGCAAAAAATCCGAGGGTTATCCAGCCCCAGATTGGCATTTTAAACCCATCGCGCTGATCCTGCTCGTAAAAGAAGCGGGCTTCTCCCTTTTTCATAATAATGGTGCTTTTGGGTCCATTGGCATTCACAACCATCAGGTTGCCCTCTTGAATTTCTTTGAACCAGGCATCTCGTTCAAAAAGCGCTGCAGTCTGCTGAATGGCGGGTGCATTGACACCGGTTAATAATAAAACAACACGGTTCTCATTCCAGGGGGACAATAGCTCTTCAATAACACCTTGACCGGGCTGGTATTGTAGCTCAGCCAGTTTTTCTTGATCGGCTGTTTTTAATTGAGTTTGCTCGCTGTTTGGTGCGGTTAGTAAAACCGATTTATCATTGAGGTCCTCCAAAAGGGTGTTTTGACCAGTTGCGCCAATGACAATTAAATTGTTGCCGGTTTTGTGGTCTTCCGGCAATTCACTGGCTTTGTAGGCTGTCAGCTCAATGCCCTTTAACGAGCGAGACTCTCTGCCAAAGCGGGTCAACAACTGGAGCATTGCGTTCAGATCGGTTGCAGTATAGTTGTCTGGCAAAACAACACTGGTTTTTGATAAATCCTGATAAGCGGTAAACGGATAGCCGCCGTCATTCATTAGACCCAGATTAGGCAGCGGGGTTTTGACCTCACCGGGATAGTCAATGGATGAGGTGTTGTGAATCGTCCCCCAGAGGTGAACATCCGTCACAAAGCGGCACATATCATATTTTTCGGGGTAAATATGAAACCGATATTCCAGCTGGTTGTAGGTACTAAATGCTTCTGTTGGGATTTCGATCTCCGCTTCGGCCAGTGTTTTGCCTTGTTTGTCATCCAGCGGAATGCTTTTTATGGCATTGCCGTTGAGCAAGACTTCCAGCTTGGATTGCTCAACATCCAGCTGAGACGCATAACTGTAGCGGGTTTTTATTTTGACCGTGCTTCTGTCCTTTAATAAAATATCCGGCATGAGTTTGAGGGTGTAAAAAATGGGCAGGGCCGTAATCCCACGACTGGTCTGCGTTTTTAGATCCAAGTCATAAAACCGGTCGCCTGAGCGCAGAATAAAATTATCCCAGGCGCGGTAAGGGTAATTGTCGCCAGGTGTATAAGCTTCAACAATAGCAGATTGCCCCACCATCACTTTGTTCAACTGATTCTGAACCAATAAATGGGCTGCTTTTTTGACCCCCTCCGGGGAGTTCCCGGTAATCACCAACACAACATGACTGGGGCTTTTGGGGTTTTGTATCATCTGAATCACCCCAAAGTCATCGGGCAAAGTAATCCCCGACTTATCACGGAATGCTGTGCCAGACAGTTTAAGACTGAATTTGTTGGACAGAGATTGGATAACATTGTTTTCAGCGGGGGTGCCAATCACAATGGCGTTCTGATTGTCAGGCAACGTGTTTCTAATTTCAGGGTTTAACGGGTGCCACTGGCTGTGCTGGCCCATATGGGTGGCAATCACCCCAAAGCCTTCCAGCGAACTGCTGCTTAACCCTTGTGGAACAACATAGGCAATTTCTGTGGGAAAATAATGGTTGAGGTTATCAATCAACGGATACGGGTAGCTGGCCAGATTGGGCTGGGTGGGCATCGGTTGATAGTTCAAGGTCATTTCTGTGCCCGGTAAAATGTCTGTCCAAAGCTCTTCGCTGTAGGGGTCTTCACACTTGTAGGTGTAGTGTTGGTCCACTTGAAAAGACAACGTATTTTTATCTTTTAGCAGTTCGGGCGGAATAGCCACACTGAATGTACTGGATTTGACCGTGTCTTTATCGAGCGCGACTGATTTTAAAATGCGGTTGTTCACCAATACATTAAGACTAGAGCGCTCTGGCAGAAGACTGGCCCCGTGTTGAAATTTAACGACCAACCTTGAAGACGGCAGAATTTTCCAGCCACGTGGTCGCGTGAATTCATAATCCCGCTGGGTTTTGACTGTTTTTAATCGAAAGCCGGTTTCATTGCCCAAGGCTTTCATATCAATTTTGAGTGTTTTTGCACCCCTGGTTTTTTTAAATCCTGGTTTTGTCGTCGGTGTTTTTTTTGACGCCACATTCGCGGGCTCAGCAAACACCCGGCCTACTGAAAACTCAGAATTCGGTTGCAGTGCAGTGATTGGTAGCACGGTAAAACTGCTTGCCAGAAAAATACCGAGTGTTGCATGGATGATTTTTTTCATACGCCAAAAATCCTAAATTTTTTCTCTAACGTCGCAGTAAACGAAGAATAAAGCCAATCAGATTAATTACAATAACAAAGACGACCAGACTGCCAGCAATCCAAAGCCAGGGCAAATTGACAACCCACTGCCAAAAAGAACCCAGTGCGTTTACAACCATTCGAATGATTTTCCCCCACCAGGTCTGGGGTTCAGCGGCAAGGGTATTTTCTGAATGAAACGGGGTCTCCTGAATGGCATTCAGTGTAATGCTTTGAACGGGTTTGCTTACATTCTCGACGGCCTGTTGCTGTAAAAAGCCTTGCTGCAACTTGGCAAAGGCGGCATCATCTTCAATCCAGTCAGAAAATGCGGTAAAATCTGCATTGCGGGTGGCATTGACAACCGTAATCACACGGCCAGTTGCGTGGCTAAATTGCTCCAGGGTGATGGCATGCCCGTTATCACGCCATTGCCCGTAAGCCTTGGTGGCTGGCACTGTTGTTAGCATCAGTTGCTTAATGCCATCACTGGGCAGCCAGTTTAGCCTGGCACCTTCCGGCAAGGCAACAGACTGCTTAACGGTTTTAAACACCACCACATGATCGCGTTGTATTTCTGGGGCCTCACTGATTGTGACAAGCGGTGCCAGGCCGGTCACCTGGGTGGTTTCTCTGCCCAGTCGCGTGGTAAAGGCAATTAAACTGTCTATGGCTTGCGCATGGGTTCCATCGGGTAAAACCAGTTGCAATGCATTAAACGTATTGCTTTTGCTGTAAGGATACATGGTTGCATTCAACACACCCAAATCAGGCAGGTAGCTACTGGGGCGACCGTCAATCCTGAAGCTGGAATCATCCATAATTTTGCCCCAGGCATTGTCTTCATAATTGTCGATGCAATAGCCTTTTTTATCGGGCATTAAATGAAACTGGGCAACCAGGGTGTTGTTGGGCGTGTTTTTAACCCGCAGCAATTCGGTGGGGATTTGAATCGTTGCTTTGGCCGCATTGTCACCATTAATGTTGGTTAACGGCAGATTTGCAAAAGAAACATCGTTTAAACGAAGCTCCAGCGAGGAAAATTCCGGATTCAAGTCTGGGCTGTAACTGTACGACAGATCAAGCCAGAGTTGTGCCCCATTTTTCATAAAGTTGGTAACAACCGGCAGCTTGTACAGAATGGGCTCAGCGGTTATTTTATGCACTTCACGGGTCTTAAACTCTAAATCGGTAAAAGACTTTCCGCCAAATGAAATGTAGGGTGATGGTTTTTCAGGATGCGTTGCTTCGGTATACCAGTCTGGCGGGACGATGACCTCAGTCCCAGTTAGCCCAATTGCCGTCTGATTGGCAGTGAGATATTCCGCAGCCAATGCGACCCCATCTGGGGTATTGCCAGAAATAACCAATGCTGTCTGCGCCGGGCTGCTTTTGGGATGAAACAGTGCAATCACGCCCGCATTGCCAGGCAAGGGCTGCCTGGTTTTTGGATTGACCCACTGCTTGTTCTGAAGGGCAACGGCGTTTCCTCCAGCCATTTCCTGATCAAGGTGAGGCAAGGCCTCAGGCGTGCCAATCCAGATTTGCCGGGCTACTTTTTCAGCAGACACCGGTGAACCGAGTGAAACACTGGTTTGCATCACCTGTTTTTTGGCAGATTGACTGAGGTGCAAGTTCACCAGCGCCAGTGCATTGGCTTCTAACTCAGAAACCGTTTCAGGGAGAATGTACTGAATTTTAGCAGGGCTGTAAGCCAGCGTGTCAATAATAGGATAAGGATACGTTTCAAGAGACAACGGCTGTGGGTTTACCTGGTAATTAAACTGAAAATACGATTCGGGCAGCACTTGCGTCCACAGGGATTGATCCAGGGGATCTTCACAGCGGTTGGTGTAATGCTGCTCGACTTGCAGAGTCAGCTGGTTAAAGGGGGTTAATGCGTCCACCGGCAAGGCAATATCAAGGCCTTGGCTGGTAATGTTGTCTTTGGTCAGTGGAATAAACTGAATGGTCTTTTTATTCACCATCACCTTCAGCCAGGATCGATCCGGCAATAACGCATGAGAGTGCTGAAAAGCCAAATGAAATTTGCTGCCAGCCAGCAATTGCCAGGTGGTGGGTTTGGTAAAGGCAATCTCATATTTTGCGCGCACCGTGGGCAGTAAAATCACATCGTCAATGTTAAAGTGTTGGAGAGGCACTTTGATTGTCTCTGCAGCAGGGCTTTCCGGTGTGATAACTGCTGCATTTAAAAAACCCAAGGCCAAGGTGCTCAGGAGAATTTTTGGCCAGCGTGAGGATGTCCAGGTTAAAAACTTTGATTTAAAAGGTAACCCGCTAATCAAGTAATCGTTGACCCTCTCAATGCTTTTTCTTTAAAACGTTTAATAAAATAATTAAAAAACGTTAAGATAATTTATTTATGAATGAAACAGTTTAGAACTGTAGATAAAAAAGCCTGCACTCTTTGATTATACGGGATTTGCCCAAAAAAGGAAGGCAAGCAGGGCGTCAGTCAAACTTTGAACAAAAATATGACTTGACATTTTTTGTATCACAGGGCCTAAGTAAATTACCATACACCTTCCTTTGTTGTTCTCATTCTTTTCCGTACTTAAAAAAATTAAGCATCATTATCAATGTCAGTATCCCCTTTACAAAAAACCACTCCGCCTGGTATTCCGCAGGGAATAAAATCAGTAAAAAAAGAAGTGAGCGTCCGTGAACAAAGACCGTCTGGCCAAACTGAAAAACATCCAGCTGAGACAAGCGGTTTAATAAGTGCTTCTCAGAAACCTGCTTTGAGCGATACCACTAAGCCGCTTCCTAAAGGATCAAGGTGGACTCGTTTAAGGGAGCTTGCGTCAAAAGTCAAATCATTTCAGCTCCCAAAGTTAACTCGACGGGGGCGTGCACCAATGTTCTTTACATTGGGTTTAGGCACAGCAGCAGTTTGTAACAGAGCCTATAAACCAATAAAGACCTTTTTAGCTAACAAAACCACAGGCTTGATTGCAAAACAGCCTCAGATCTCAAAGCCCCCACCATTACCTCAGGGTGGTAGTGAAGGACTGGCTTTATTGGGCTTATTAATATTTACTGTCGTCAATGCATGCATTAACAAGAATAAAAATGTAGTCTTACACCTTTTCTCTGCAGAGGGGCCTAAGCAAGAATACGCTTTTCATAATCTGACATCACGACGCGTCATTGCCGCAAGAAGATTCCGTAAAAACAAATTACTTAAAAAAAGATTAGTTAAAGCATCCTTAAGAAAAGGTTTGAAGATACCGAAAGCAGTCCGAAATGGCCCATTTAATCGGCTATTCAAGAAAATTGCCCGATTCATACCTTTTAGAGATTTTGCCAAAAATGATATTGTAAAAAAGGGGGCTGTTTATTTTAACGGAGTATTTCACTCGATTAAAAAACTTGCAGCACAACTTGCAGCACAAGAAGATATCTATAATCGTCACAAATTTCCAGGTGTAGGGTACCGGCTGGGCAGTAGTGAAAGAATATAAAGCACTCATAGCTAAGCTTTAAGGCAGTGCAGGGAGGCATTTTTGAAAACCCTGTCGGTTAAAAGCAAACCCTGAAAAAAGTTCTGCATTTATTATCTGGTCCAGAAGCGTAATATTTAATATTTTCTATACTCTCCAAACGAAAAATAATCATAAGAGTATTGATGAACAATGCGCAATTTACATTTTCAGTTGGTATTAACCCTTTCAATTCTAAAACAATAAAGCGGTTGCTTAAAACTAAAGAATCTTCAGAGTTTATTTGTGTAGAAACGCCCAATAAGAACACGTGAACCCTGTTGTTTGTGCTACTAAAGCTGTGGATATGGCCTGTTTAAAACAGTTAGACAGTGGACTTGATAACGTTTTGCCCAGGGCCACTTAAAATTTTATCTCGCAATGACTGGGCAATTTCAAAGCATTCAGGCTCAGGACAAATCCCATTGTTGCTGGCCTCAATTTGCTTTTTAGACAAGGCAACTTGATCGAGGTATGTCAAAGCCGTTTTATACTGCCTTAACTTGCAATAACAATTGGCAATATTTAAGAGGTTAATCATCAACTGGATATTGGGTTGCATTTCTGTTTCAAGATAAATGGACTTTGCTTTGTGATAGTACTGAATGGCCAGTTCAAATTTTTCGGCGGCTTTGGCCCATTCGCCGATGTTATTGCAGACCACGGCATAATCCGGATGTGAATCACCCAAGGCTGATCGCGTCAGGCGTTTGGCTTTTTTCAAAATCTGGTGGGCTTTCTTTAAGTCGTTTTTCAAGATATACAACAAGCCCAAATTACTCAATGTCATTGCCGTTAAATAGTGGGACTCACCCAGCCTATTTTTGCGGATAAACAAGCATTGATTAAAAAAGACCAAAGCTTTGTCCAATGCTCCCAAATCACGGTAAAGGCAGCCTAAATTATGGTACAGGGTAGCTAAATCCGGGTGCATTTTTTGCTCACTTTGTTCAAGAATTTTTGCGCCCAGCTCAAAAACTTCACACGAAAGGGTGTATTTGCCCATTTGCATATACAATGCACCCAAATTGTTAAAGAGTGGAAAAAACTCCCGGGTAAGCCCAATGCCTTCTTGGTCAATGGTTTCTAAAGCTGACTCTAACAGCCTTAATGCTTTTTCAGCCTGGCCTGTTTGCCGGTAGAATTCTCCCATATTGATTTGAACCTGTATCGTATCCGGATTCAATTTGCCATACAGACGATTTGAAATTGCCAAGGCTTGGGCATAACAAGCTTCTGCCTGGATATTTTCTTTTAAATCCATATGTGCCCCGGCGAGATTGTTTAATGGAATCATTAAATTGCTTTCATCCAGGTCAGGTTGTGCTTTCCAAAGCAACAGCGCTTCGGCAAAGTAAAACCGGGCCAAAGCTCCATTTCCCATTTCCCTTTCAAGGGTGCCGTTCAGGGTTAAAAGATTAATCTTGGTTTCATCCGAAATCCCAGCTGGTTTTTCTTCAACACGTCTGCCTGCATACCCGATTGCCACAAGGGCTTTTTCGAATGCACCTTTACGTTTATGAAACAAAGCCAATGTCAGATAGACCAAAACGTAGTTTTCATCAGTCAAGGCTTCTTTCTTTGCAAGAATGTCATGAAGCAATTCGTAACAGCCAGCCAATTGGCCTTTGCCTATTTTTTCAATGGTTTCTTGAATTTTGTGAATCACTGTCACGGCATGCCACCTCTAAAATGACTTCAATTAACAGCAGGATGGATTTTAAGAAACGAACAGTTGCAAGCATTTATCTGCAATTATAAGTATAAAATCATCTAAATTAAGTTTTTTGCGATCTGTGGCTATAACCTTGGCGAAAGCAGGATAGTCCAACCTTGAAAAAACCCTGGTTTTTACTGAGCCATTTTTCTTAGTGATGTTTCTTAACAATTCGTTCCAAGGCGACTCCTTTATTGTTTTTATATTAATGTAAGGACGTAGGACTCGAATTCCAAGGACCGGCTGGGCTCGAAGATATTTAAAAAGCAATCCGCACCGCACAATTGCCGGTGCTTTTTTATTGCTAACTGCTGTCTTAGCTGCTGTTTGTAATGCGTCTTAACCAAAGGGCTTCTATTTTTTCAAACTTTTTTAATGGTAAAAGCTTTCTGTATAAGCATTATAGCAGTCATGTGCAATAAGAGCGCACTTCAATTCCGTTTATAGTTCTTCAAAGTTTTTGAAAAAAAACTTTTCAAAAAAGCAGACTTCAGAAATAATAGTCTTTATTGTTTTAGCTGGAATACTGGTATGTTATTTTGTTTTCCTACTACAGTTTAGAGTTGCTGTAAAAGTAGAATTTTATTAAACAGCCAGAACAGTTATAAAAGAACTTACTTCACACACAATTGTACACTCTTATACGCAAAACTCGTATTGTGACCATTATAATTGATTGCATTTAATTAAACTTAGGGGATAGGTTTTTATGGAATTTATTAACAAAGACACGCAACAGAAAAACAATTCTGGAGAACCGACCCTGTTTTCTTCAGCCGATATGAGTGCAAAAGAGCTTAAACTTTCTGCTTCAATTCAAGTTGCCGGTGTTGGCGGAGGCGGCACGAATGCTGTCAACCGAATGATTCAGAGTGGTATGACCGGTGTTGGCTTTTGGGTAATGAATACCGATGCACAGGTGCTACAGCACGCAAAAACAACCAATTGCCTACAGCTTGGACAAAAAATCACACGTGGTCTTGGTGCTGGCGGAAACCCTGCCATTGGGATGAAAGCGGCTGAAGAAAGCCGCGATGAAATCATTTCTGCACTGGAAGGGGCTGATATGGTATTCATCACTGCCGGCATGGGGGGCGGTACGGGTACAGGGGCTGCCGGTGTTGTGGCAGGTATTGCCCGTGAAATTGGCGCACTAACAGTTGGGGTTGTAACCCGACCGTTTACCTTTGAGGGCCGTCGCCGGCAACAACAGGCCATTCAAGGACTAGAAAGCTTACGAGAAAATGTTGACACATTAATTGTTATTCCCAATGACAAGTTGCTGGAAGTCGTTGAGCGACGGACATCAATGCAGGAAGCGTTTCATATTGCCGATGAAGTGCTGCTTCGCGGGGTTCAAGGGATATCAGATATTATTACTGTCCCTGGTTTAATTAATGTTGACTTTGCTGACGTTAAATCGATTATGAGTCTTGCAGGCTCTGCCATTATGGGCATTGGTAAAGGTTCAGGGGAAGGACGCGCCCTTGAAGCCGCTAGAATGGCTGTGAATTCCCCGCTCCTTGAGTCATCCATTGAAGGCGCTAGTGGTGTTATCTTTAATGTGACCGGCGGGGCTGATATGACACTGCATGAGGTTAATGAGGCTGCAGAAGTAATTTATCAATCTGTGGACAAGGATGCCAATATTATATTTGGCTCAGTCATTGATGAGCGGGTGCAAGGTGAAATCCAGATTACTGTGATTGCCACTGGCTTTGAGCTTAAGTCTCAGTATAACAAACACGATCAGTATGCTGAACCTGTGAAAACCCCATTTGAATCAAAAGCGCCCAAGCCCGTTGATCTTTCAACCCCAATGAAAAAACAAGTCGCTCCATCTTTGACTTCAAACAGCCAGGCTGGCACATCTGGATCCAATGGTGTTAAGCCCAACAGTTCATCCGGACACTCCCCCCTTGATCCAATGCCTTATGCTACTAGCCCAGGGCTTCAAAAACCCAATGAATCCCGTTTAACGGGTAGCCAATCCGTCCGGCAAGTTGCAAGAAACATTCTGGATTTACCGGCATTTTTACGCCCTAAAAAATAGGACCCTTTATTAAGTGATAAGTCTTTAAAAGGCAATGGCAATTTATTCTGCTTCAACCGATGTAAAAGAAAACCTGTTGCCTCCAGGGGCTGATAGGTTTAATCTTTATGGCTCAAAAGTGCTATCTATGGTCTTGAATGATCATGGGCTTGCTCTCCTTGATCAAACGTTACTGACGCAAGAGAAAAAATATTGTGTCATCCAGACTGCAGAAACAATGGCAAATGCTATTGAAACCATGGTGGTCCGCGGCGCACCCGCAATAGGCCTTGCTGCTGCATACGGGGTTGTGTTGTCTTGTAGGCAAGTCCTTAAAAAAGTGACATCAGGCGCACTGAATATTAGCGCTGGCCTTCAAACCATCGATGAAGCAATAACCCGCTTGTCCAAAACAAGGCCAACAGCAGTCAATCTCTTTTGGGCACTGGATCAAATGAAATTCTGTTGTCAGCAATTCTGCACGGCCAATCAAACGACACTTCAAAACAACGACAACCCGCTCACTTTTTTTGAGGGCCTGCTTACCGCATTGACTGATTGTGCTATTTCACTGCATCAAGCGGATATTGATGCTTGTTATGCCATTGGTCAACAGGGTCTTGCTTGTATTTCCAAGCCAGGCATGAGTATTTTAACCCATTGCAATGCAGGCGCCCTGGCAACAGGCGGCTACGGGACTGCACTGGGTGTTATTCGGGCAGTGGTCGCGCAAGACCAGTCGGTTTCTGTGTATGCGGGTGAAACCCGGCCCCGCCTGCAGGGGGCACGCTTAACCACGTGGGAATTGCTTGAAGACGGTATTGACGTGACATTAATAACGGATGGGATGTCTGGCAGTTTAATGGCTGCTGGAAAAATTGACATGGTGGTTGTTGGCGCAGATCGTATTGCAAAAAACGGGGATGTTGCCAACAAGATTGGCACTTACAACCTTGCCGTGCTGGCTAAGATGCACCATATTCCGTTTTATGTTGCGGCCCCCCAGTCAACATTTGATCCAGACATACTTTCCGGACGAGAAATTCCGATAGAGCACAGAGGACCAAACGAAATTACAAAGATAGGCCATGATTTTATTTGTCATAAACAAACCAAACTGTACAATCCCGGGTTTGACATTACACCATCAAAATTAATTTCTGGCATTATTACGGAAAAGAAGATATTGACAATATCCGCATGTGGTGAGCTAAAATAATATTTTTAATTTAAAAACAATAGGGAATTGACTCTTTAGTAAAATTCATCAATTATTCTTTCAACGATAGTCAAGGGAATTTAAAAAATATTTTTTAGTATTTGAATAATCGGGTTCTCTATTAAAAAAATAAATAACTTTAAGACAAAGATTTTGTTTTACTAACTTGTCAATCACGAATTAATATATAAAATTTTTCTCATAAGTCTACTCACTATTGCAAAGTCATGGTTCACAAATTTCTTTCATCGGTTTTAAGAAACATAGCTAATCTTGTATTTTATCGTTATTTTTTTAAATTTAGAATACAATTCAAGATCAACACATTAATAAACTGTCACTTGGTATGGGTTTAACCGTCAAAAACTCTACAGCTCTTAGTCAATAAAAAATAAAAAACCCAGCCAGTATAAAGCACGTTGTCTCAATAATAATGTTGTTTCCAGAAGTCTGAATATGTCAGGAGACCTATGGCTGAAAATCAACTGCATTTGCCGTTTACAAACAAGCTCAAGAATTTAAGCTTCCTTGCGCAAAGCTTAATGTTGACACGGCTTGGTGTCGGTATCATTCGTATTGTTGCTGATTTGCCGGTCTTAAACCGAAGCAAAGATGAAAGTCCACGCGAAAAAATGCAGAACCTGATGGAACGCTGTTTCATTGAGTTGGTGGGTACTGTGGGCGGCTTTATTGGACTGCAATCTGCAATGGATTTAATGAGCTCAGTTGCAAGTAGTGGTATCGCCCACAAAGACTGGATTTCTAAAGTTGATCGCTCTGGCTTATCGGCTGAAAATAAAGCCAAAGTGATTGGGGCATTTAAAAAAACATTTAAAATTGAGCCCGAAGCCCAAATTTCAGGCCGTC
Organism: Cyanobacteria bacterium P01_H01_bin.74; assembly: GCA_038745945.1. GTDB lineage: Bacteria > Cyanobacteriota > Vampirovibrionia > Vampirovibrionales > Vampirovibrionaceae > JBCDLA01. Next base: position 39,873 of record JBCDLA010000010.1, read on the forward strand.
AGCTACTGGCTCGTTCTATTTTGGAAAAAGCCAATTTAAATCAATTTGTTCGCACTTTAAATGACCCGAATTTGCTTGCCTTGGATCAAAAAACAGGCCACCTCAAAGTAGGAAATGCTTTGGGAGCAGATTTTCTGAAAGCACATACAACCCAACTGTTTGTGACGTTAAACAAAAAAGGTGTCTTGTCTTCACTGGTAGGTATTTTGTTTTCAGCTGTGGTTAGCGGAGCACCCATTCAGTGGTTTAATGACAGAGTATTACGCAAAAAGTTATGCCCTTACATTTTAGACAAAGTGTATGGACGAATTGATCAAACCCCTCAGGCATCTTATTCAAGCAGTCAACTGTCTCAATTGATGTATGCCGCAAAACAAACAAAAAGCAACAGGCCTCCTCCAGGTGTTTCTGACAAGGTTCAATTGAAAACATATACACCCTTGCATTTGGAAACGGGGCCAATCATACCCAAACCAGTGAGTGCTTTTTCTCCTGCGATGAAAACTTTTCCAGCAATGCCTGGCCCTATAAGCCCTTTTAATGCTTATGGGAGGCTCATTTAGTGGGGAAACTGCATAACCTGAATACCGTGAGCAGGCATTTTATGCGAACACTGATGCAAGACACAGCAAGCTTGCAAAAAAGTGCTGCACTCTGGGCCTCTTTAATTCAGGTACTCATGCGGTGTACGGTTTCCTATGGCAGTTATAAAAAAGCACCTGAATCGGATACATACACACGCCGAGAAGCAAAGCAAGCCATTTTCAGGGAAGCAATGGCATTTGTTGCCAGCTACGGTATTGTCAAAGTCGTTGACTCTGCCCTCAAGCAAGGGATGAATTATCTGGCTGGTTATCAAGAAGTACGCCCGGGAACCATGGGCTTTTTTCAGGCCATCAGCCAAGCTGGCGGTATTCTAAGTGGACGCATCCAAAATGTTGCAGCGCCGCCTGAGGTAATGCCCGGCATCCATGAGTTTATCAATACCCCGTCGCAGGAAAAAATTAAAGGTCCGTTGAGCCAGAAGAATTTAAGCCGCTTTGGTGCCTGGTTAGAGCGCAAGCTGCCCGCATCCCAGAAAACACCCAGTTCGACCCTGTTGGCAAAAAAAGGCTATAGTTTTTTACACACATGGGTACCTATTGGATTGGCAAGCATTCCATCACTCGTACTGAGCGGCTGGATACTGGAAAGGTTAACTTTAAAACAAGGCAAGCAGGCATCCTCACCCAAGCCATTATCCACAAATACAGATCCTTCAAAGGAGATACCATTTTCTAACACAGCTCACGACGTCTCACCATACGGATCATTGTCACACAACACATTGCCTGCCCATTTAGTACACCCTATGCCAACTTCATTCCAGCCAAATTTACTGTTGCCAACCAGAACTAGCATCACACCAGTTGCACCTGTACAAGCCTATCCACTTTATTACCCGAATTACTCAGTAAAACCACTTTACTCGGCTTGAATTTAAGGCAATGCTGCTTAGGCAGTGTCGACATTCATGCTTGTTTCAATCAGTAAACTGTGATCTACTAATTTGTATAGGATTAGTGGAGAATAGAGAGATGGAACTGAGTGATGCACAGTGGAATAGAATTAAAGACGCTTTGCCGGGTAAAGAGTGTGACTCTGGTAGAACTGTTGGAGATAACCGTTTATTTGTTGAAGCAGTATTGTGGGTAGGTAGAAATGGAGGCGTTGGCGTGTTTTACCGCAGCAATACGGTAAATGGTATTCAATACACAAGCGGTTTATACGTTGGTCAAGAAAAGGTGTCTGGCAGATGGTCTTTGATACACTTGCTGCCAGTGCAGATACCGAGTGGCTGATGATTGATTCAACGATTGTCCGGGCACATCAATGTGCAGCAGGGGCTAAAAAAAGAAGGTCCACAAGCTTTAGGCAAAAGCCGGAGTGGATTTTCCACCAAGATACATGCTACTTGCGATAGCCACGGCAATCCGCTTCGCTTTATTCTCACGGGTGGTCAACGTTCAGACTTTGTTGCTGCGTTGGGTTTACTTTCTGGCTACAAAGCAGAAACAGTGCTTGCCGACAGAGGTTATGACAGCGATGCCATTATAAGGACAGTTACAGAAAACGGTGAGCAAGTGGTTATTCCATCAAAACGAAATCGAAAAGTTCAGGGAGACTATGACAAGCATTTGTACAAGGAAAGAAATCTTGTTGAGCGATTGTTTAACAAGCTCAAAAACTTTAGGCGGGTAGCAACTCGGTATGACAAGCTGGATATTGCTTTTCTAGGGTTTATTTGTCTGGGAGTTATTACCCTTTGGTTGAAATGAATGTCGACACTGCCTAGTACACAGATCATCTTCTGGTTAGGCATGAAATATATACTGAGAGAGGCTTTTATCCGATGTAAAACCTTTGAATAGAAACACCTTTTTTTCAGGTGAACCTAGAGCCTATTAACACTATTATTTTTGTCATACTTTGCAATGGGTTAAAAATTAAATGGCGGAGCGGGAGAGATTCGAACTCTCGGTTGGGTATAAGCCAACACAGACTTTCCAGGTCTGCACCTTAAACCACTCGGACACCGCTCCAGAATTTACATTTTTTTACATCTGATTATTTTCACTGATTTGCTCTAAAGTCACTCTTAAAAAGAACAATGACTAACATTATCATAAACAGGGGTTCTACCAATAAAGCAATATCGAAAAATAAAACGCAAAGGGCAACCAAAAAACACCCTGCTGGTTATATTTCTTCAGCTGCGTTCGCTGGTTTTTTGACCTGGCCGACTTCGACGAAACGCTCTGTGGGATTGCGCAAAGCTGTGACCAGCGCATCGTCTTGAATGGCTGCCTGTGGGTACCGATCCAGAATTTTTTCTTTGACATTTTGCGTTGTTGGCTTTCCCTGCTTAAACCGATCGGCAAAAACAACGACCCGGATTGTCTCACCCTTTTGGCGAATCAAAACCGTATCGTAAGTCACACGCAATGGGGTGCCAACATTGACCAACTCAAAGAGTTTTTCAGCGTCCGCAATTTTCATTCGAACACAACCATGAGAACTGAATTTACCCACCGATGCCGGCCGGTTGGTCCCGTGAATCCCATATTCACCCTGGGCAGTCCGCTTAAAACCCATCCAGCGCGTACCAAGCGGGTTGTACTTACCCGGCGCAATACGTGCCGCATTTTTCTTTTGATAGGGATTCTCCCAGCCAGGATTCAACACTTTTCTGATAATGCTGTACTCGCCAACCGGCGTCATAAAACCCGGCCGCCCCAAACCTACCGGGAAGTAATGCGTGATTTTATTGCCTTCATAGACCCAGAGTGTCCGGCTTGGAATATTAATAACCACCCGACGCGCTTTTTTCTGGGATACAGCATCCGGTTTTTTCGCCTGTTTCTGGCCTGCCTGGTTCTGGTCTGATGTTTTGGTTGCTGCTTTGTCAGAAGCAGGGTCTGGTCGTTTTTCTGGCGTTACTTTTTTGTGTTCTTGATCAGGCATATTGGGCAAGGCATTGCTTGTCGTTTGCAAGGATTTGGAAAAACCCGGTGAGACTAAAAAGACAAGCATGGCTACCAAAGTTAACAGGGAGCGTCCATTTGTAACGCTTTTTAAAGTAAAATTTTGTAACACTTTTAAAATACTCAGGTCCCATTTGTTCTTGTTTTTCTGATCCATTTTACTTCCTTTTCTTTAGGTGATGCCTGCTTTTTGCACTGATAAAGTCTTTTCAAGTATCGGGTTGTGGCAAACAATGGTCTGATTGCGTTCAGGGCCAACACTCACAATGGCAACGGGACACTGGCATAGGTCTGAAATCCTCTGCAAATAGTTCTTTGCAGGGGTGGGCAACGCGTCAAATTCAGTAATGCCAGTAATTTCAGTTTGCCAGCCTGGCATCGTTTCATAAATGGGTTCCACCTGCTTAAGGGTTTCCAGCTGGGCCGGAAAGGTCTCCATCCTCTCCCCAGTGGCTTTATGGCGGTACCCCACACAAATCTTCAATTCTGACAAACCGTCCAGCACATCCAGCTTGGTCATTGCCAGACCATCCAGGCCATTGACCTGAACACTGTACCGGGCCATCACGGCATCAAACCAGCCACAGCGCCGTGCACGGCCTGTGGTTGTCCCAAACTCCTGGCCCACCTGAGACAAGTGCGTTCCCACGGCATCATCAAGTTCGGTTGGGAAGGGCCCTTCGCCCACCCGGGTGACATACCCTTTCATCACACCAATACTGTAATCTATCCGGGTTGGCCCAACGCCTGAGCCAGTACAAGCCCCGCCTGTTGTCGCATTCGAGCTGGTCACAAACGGATAGGTCCCGTAATCAACATCCAGCAGTGTGCCTTGTGCCCCTTCAAACAACATCGACTGCTTTTGGGCCAGACGGTCATGAACCAGTGAAATGGTATCGGTAACATAGGGCCTGAGGTTCTCTGCAGCTTCCTGACACCAGACCATCAGACTATCCATTGTTAAGCCCGGTTCTTCCATGAGCTGATCTTCAGGAAGCAAACCACGCTTGTGCTGAAGAATTTGCCTGAGCCGTTCGGCCAATGCTTCACTCGGGGCATACAAATCACAGACGCGCAAGCCAAAGCGGCCCACTTTATCCATATATGACGGGCCAATCCCTTTCAGCGTGGTACCAATTTTTTGATCAGCCAGGCTATCTTCCACGTTTTTTTCCTGCAACTTATGAATCGGCAACGTGATATGCGCTCGGTTACTCAGTTTGAGGTTGTCCAAGTTGTAGCCTTGGGCCTTCAGAGCCGCAATTTCTGCCATCAACACTTCGGGATCGATAACCGTACCGTTGCCAATAATGCAAAGCGTGTCCGCGTAAAGAATGCCCGAAGGAATCAGGTGGAATTTAAACGTTTTACCGCCATGTTTGACCGTATGCCCTGCATTGCAGCCGCCTTGGCAACGTACCACAACGCGCGCATCGGCACTCAGCAAATCGATGACTTTGGCTTTGCCTTCATCGCCCCATTGGGCACCAACCACAATGACATTGGGCATGATTTTGTAAGTCTCCTAACAGGGTAAAACAAACGGAAATGCTGCCAACAAAAAGCGTCCATCAAATGATAGACATCTGCTTGTTGCAGCATTTCCGTTTGTTTTACCCTGTTAGGAGACTTACAAAATCATGCCCAATGTCATTGTGGTTGGTGCCCAATGGGGCGATGAAGGCAAAGCCAAAGTCATC
>JBCDLA010000011.1:0-43663 GCA_038745945.1 Cyanobacteria bacterium P01_H01_bin.74
AAACTTTAAGCTTTATTTAAAAGACTGCAGCCAACCGATGAGTTTACTACTATGATTTACTTGCCAGCCTTGACTTCCATACGTGGCATACTGGCTTTGTATGTGGTCTTTTATCATTTTTCTGATTATTTCCCTGTGGTTCGTCCTGCCATTCAATCGGTTACGCACTTGTTAGATTATGGCTACCTTGCAGTTGACTTCTTTTTTTTGCTTAGCGGTTTTATTCTCGCTTTTGTTTACCATAACAAACTGGCTGCTCTGAAAACGATGGCTGGTTTTTTTAAATTTATGACCTCACGGTTTGCAAGGATTTACCCACTGCATTTTTCTGTCCTGTTGTTTCTGCTAACCATCGAGTCTTTCAAATGGGCTGGTATTTTTCCAGTCGGAAGTCAAACCCCATTTACAGGATCGGCGTCTGTCTCGGCAGCAGTATCAAATTTATTTTTATTGCATTCAATGGGGACCCATTCAATATTAACCTGGAATGGTCCGTCCTGGTCAATTAGTGCAGAATGGTTTGCTTATCTTGCTTTTCCGTTGATTGCAGGGCTCTTTTTAAATTCTCAGACCCGTCAGTCTGTTCTTTACTTTGTTTTGTTTATGGCCGTTCTGCCATTGATTGCTTTTCTTACCGGGCACTCTTCACTGGATATTACTTACGATTATGGGTTTTTACGTTGCCTGCCAGAATTTTCAGCAGGCATTGTGTTATACAGACTTTACCAGCTTAAGATTGGTTCATCCCTGCTGGCAACAAATCAATTTCTTTCTGTCTTAGTTATTTTTACCTTGTTTCTGATGCATGTTGGTGTCATAGATTGGGCTCTTATCCCGTTTTTTGGACTTTCTATTTTATCATTGGCCCACAACGATACTGTAATTGAGAAAGGTGGTTTGAGTCAGATCTTAGGATTAAAACCGTTTCATTTTATTGGTGAAATCTCATATTCCATTTACCTAACACATATGGCAGTATTTGTAGTCTGTTTCAAGCTTTTTGCAAAATTAACACATACAAATCCAGCTGATTTATCATTGAACAGTGCCTTATTTGTGTGTGTTCTAATGACAGGTATCATTATTTTCATATCAACATTAACCTATCGTTGCATTGAAGCACCACTACGGAAAATGATTGTGACATATTTTTCTTCTGTTCGTCAGAAGTATTTTAACCCGCGTCATTCATAAATAGGACTTGAGCTGAGGAAGATATCAACAGCATGCGTGCAGTTAGTTTATTTATTAAAAATCAGTATTGTTGTTGAACTAAGAAACTATAAGCCTTTGTCTGTATCAAGTATACTCAGTATCAATTGCTTTAAATCAGTTCAACTGACCAACTGATTTTCTGGCAATCTGCTGTTTTGGATTTTGTAATAATAGCGTGGCAAGTTATACCATTTAAATCCACGGCAAGTGGTAGTTTTCTGATGGTCTCTTTTTTCTTCCGCTGTGTGCGGGTGTACTTTGTAATGACTGGTATCAGTCATTAACCACAATACTACTGAAGGATCTCATATTTTTAACTTCATGATTATACTACCGTTTTTACCTTGTAATGGGCTTTAAAATAACAGAAACTTTTACGCCGGAACTTGACCAAACAATGACATCGTAGATACGGGTTGTTTGAACTTTCGAGTCCTTAGATTTTCGCTTTGGTTTGTTATAAGGAGATAAGGAGACATTTTTCACTGCCTCAACAATTCAGCGATTAACCCAATTTATACCCTAATTCTAACTTATCTTTGCTAAGCAGCAATGCCGCCTAAGTGGTGTCTTTAGGTTATATCATTTTCTCGAGGCTGAGAAGGTACGCCTGGTAAAATTGGCGGTTTTTTTTGGGTTACAAAAAGTTTTTTAGGCATTGGCTTCATTGAATTTTTTTCTGGCGTGGGCGGCCCTGTTTTTTCCGAATTCTGATCCTGGTTTAATGCAATGCCCTGTTTATTATCAGAACTGTCCGTTGCTTGTTGCTCTTTCTCAGAGACAACAATGGCATTGACTTCTTTAATCGGCTCTCTGTCTAAAGCATTGAGTGCCTGCCGGGCTTTAATCACAATACTTGAGGGCAATTGATCCAGCCGGATGATTTGGCGCAAAATATCAGCAACCCGCCGGAGTTGGCGCACAATATCGCCTTCACCGATATTGGTCAGCGCAATCAGTTGTTGCCAGCTGTACCCTTGAACCCAGCACGACAGCAACGGGCTTGAAATGGGGTTCAACGTCACTGGGATTGTAACTTTATGCTTTCTCTGCAGGTGCTTGATTTTCTTGTGAATCCGTTCAGTGTTAACCAGAGTGTCTCTGGCAGCAGGCGAGACCGGCATCCGGACATAAAGGTTTTCCCGGGTGTTATCATTTAATAAGGCCGACAAAACTGCAGCAAGATCTGGCGGCTCTAAGGCATCAAACAAGCCCTCTTCAGAGAGAATAGCGGCCATGGCATACTCGTTTTCAGTTCGCAGCTGGGCAGTTAGTTCCCCCAGGGCTGTTGGTTGATCATTGGCATCAATGCAGCCAGACTCTTTCAGCAAGCGGTACAAGTTTAGAAATTGCTGCCAGTAGGTATCTTGCTCTTCTCCCAGTGCTGCAGTTAAGACTTTCAACTTCCGTTTTACACGGCCCAACTGCTCATCAATGCGGATGTGTTTGCGCAGCAAGTCACACTGATTGCATGGGCTGCTTTGCGTGCTAGTCTTTAAACTGTTTAGTTTGCCCTGCTCATGCGCCAGTTGTGCTTCAATTTGCGGCGATTTGCCATTGTTTTTAATCTGCTTTTCCAGAATTTTAATAAACCGGCGGGTTTCAAACTGAAGATCCCGGCTGCGAATAAACGCATGGAACGCGCTGTCTGAAATGTTTGCAGGACACACAAAACTTTCCAGATGGTTCAGTTTTTCAGTGCGTTCTGTTTTCTCGTCTTCCAGGGGTTTTAAGCGCCGGGCTGAGGTAAACTGACCAAAACTTTGTCGAATTAAAAACTCTGCTTGCTCTAGGTCGTTCTGTTTTAGCAAATTGAGTACCATTCCGTAAGTTGGGGTGAATTGGCTGTTCAGAGGTTCAGCATCACTGCTGGCCAGGTGTGCCGCCTCGCGGGCGCCTTCATACTGGGAGCTCACAATAACCACGTAACCCACCTTGTCCATGCCGCGCCGCCCAGCTCTGCCTGACATCTGCAAAAACTCGCTTGCTGTCAGCATTCGATGGCCGTCATTGGTTCGTTTTGAAATTTTGGTAATAACGGTCGTCCGGGCAGGCATGTTAATGCCCGCAGCCAGTGTTTCTGTCGCAAAAACGGCTTTCATTAAGCCTGCCTGAAACAATAACTCAACAAGGCCCTTAACAGCTGGTAAAAGCCCCGCATGATGGCTACCAAAGCCATTTCTCAGACAGGCAATGGTTTTGTTGTCAACCAGAAACGGGTGCGTGAGCAGGTAATCATCAATCAGCCGGTTTGCAGCCTGCCGTTCTTCGGCAGTTAAGAGTTGCAAGGGTTTTGTCAGTTCCAGGTATTTGTCACAGTCTTTTCGACTGAACGTAAAGACAATAGCAGGCAGCATGGCCTTGTCCGCCATTTGTTGAATTAGATCAATGGGCTGGAACCCGCCCCGAAATTTTTTGGGTGCGCGTTGGCCTTTGATTTTAAGCTTTAATTTTTTATTCAGTTTCCCCGGTGATTCAAACAAGGGGAGCAATCGTTGGGATTCTGCAAATAAAAACCGCAGCGGAACGGGTCGAAAAGAGCTGCTGACCAGCCGGGTATCGTGGTGAACCTCGTTGATCCAATCGGTCAATTCAGCAGCATTGGCAATGGTTGCTGACAGTGCAATCAGTTGTATGCTGTCCGGGCAGTAGACAATGCTCTCTTCCCAGACCGTGCCGCGGTCAGAATCATTCATGTAATGGCATTCATCCAATACCACATAACCCAGATGATCCAAGGTCGAGCTGTCTTCTTTTTGCCCGTACAGCATATTTCTGAAAATTTCGGTGGTCATCACCACAATGCGGGCCGAACGGTTCACCGAGCTGTCGCCTGTTAAGAGCCCCACATTATCCTCGCCGTAAGTGGCTTTTAAGTCAAAATATTTTTGGTTGCTGAGAGCCTTTAAAGGGGTTGTGTAAAACAGTCGCTTGCCTTCAGAAATGGCCCGCATGGCCGCATATTCGGCAATAATGGTTTTACCGCTTCCCGTGGGCGCACACACCACAACACTGGCCCCATTTTGGATGTGGGCCATGGCTTCTGTTTGAAATTCATCGAGTGAGAATACCAGTTGCTGCTGAAAATCAGAAACAGTCAGTGTTGGATTGGTCATTGGCTAATAACAACAGGATAAAGTGTCGGGATAAAAATTCTTTTCAATTGAGGGTTTTTTAAAACAGTGACTCAATACTGAATAAAAGGGCTATAAAATTTGGGCTTAAAATAATTGGGCTTTATGACAGTAAAACAAAGCACAAAGGTTTATTCACTGTTTTAATCATTAAGGTATTAATAAATTTTAAGATTTTAATGACTTGCTGCAGGCTCTTCCTTGAGAAGTGCCGTTAACAGCCTGCACAGGGTTGCGCTGCTGCTTTGGGCCGTCTGAACAACTTCTGTATGGTTCAACCTGGCTTTACTAATGCCTGCTGCCGGATTGGTAATGCATGAGATCCCCAAAACATTGAGGCCCATATGATTGGCGGCAATCACTTCAGGCACTGTCGACATACCTACAGCATCAGCGCCCAGCAAGGCCAGCATTTTAATTTCAGCGGGTGTTTCGTAACTGGGCCCGGTGACACCCGCATAAACGCCTTCTTCTAAGGCGATATTCAACCTTTCTGCAATGCATTTTGCCTGTGCTCTCAAAGGAAGGGCATAGGCAGCCGACAGATCGGGAAAGCGATCGCCCAGGGCGTCAATATTCTGGCCAATCAGTGGGTTGCAGCCCATTAAATTCAGGTGATCGCGGATTAACATTAAACTGCCCGGCGAATAATTGGGATTGATGCCCCCAGCGGCATTGGTTACAATGAGGGTCTCAACCCCCAGGGCTTTTAAAACCCGAACCGGAAAAACAACCTGAGCCATGGAATGCCCTTCGTAATAATGAAAGCGGCCTTGCAAGAAGGCGATCCAGTGGTTTTGATGGTTTATACAGGTTAAATTGCCAGAATGGCCCACCACTTGAGACGTTTGAAAAAAAGGAATTTCAGCATAAGGCAGACTCAGTTGCTTGCATACAATTTGTTGTTTTTCTTGCTGAAGGCCTTTGGTAAAGTGATGGGGTAAATCACCCAGCCCCGACCCCAGCACAACCCCTTTGGTGATTTTAGGCAGTCCGTTGGGACCAAAAGCTTCTGAAGAACTGTCTTTAAATTTTTGTTTAAATTGGTGATGAATCATAGCCACAGCAGCTTCTATGGAGTCTAGGCTGCGAGTTGCATCATCTTTTTCAGTGAAGTCAGTAAGCGGATTTATTTGCAATGCGGGGATAACCAAGTTTTTTTGTATGATTTTGAAATCAGTTTAAGTTTTAATTGAATTTTGTTATTTAAAAATTTTTTAGTTTTTAAATTTTTAGTTTTTTTAAATTTTTTGATTTTTAATTACAAAGAAATCACAATGTCAGCATTTTCAATAGTTTCCATCATAGACAAAAAACGCCGCGGATACAGCCATGACTCTCAAGAAGAAATTGACTGGCTGATACAAGGCATCATGACAAATACCGTGAATGATTACCAGGTCAGTGCTTGGCTGATGGCTGTCTGCATTAACGGCCTGTCTGATGATGAGACATTCTGGTTAACTCAGGCCCTGGTAAACAGCGGACAAACCGTCAACTGGCCGGACACCCTCTGTCCTGTTATTGACAAGCACAGCACAGGCGGGGTCGGCGATAAAACCACCCTGGTTTTAATCCCCCTGCTTGCCGCTGCTGGGGTCAATATTGCCAAGCTGTCTGGCAGAAGCCTCGGTCATACGGGCGGAACCATTGACAAATTTGAAGCCATACCGGGCTTTAAGACGCAGCTGTCAATGCAGGCGTTTATCCATCAAGTGAAGCAGCACTGCATGGCTATTGCCTCTGCCACTGCCGATCTTGCCCCGGCGGATGGCAAGCTTTACGCCTTGCGTGATGTCACAGCAACCGTTGAAAGCATTCCACTTATTGCCGCCTCGGTGGTTTCAAAAAAAATCGCCGCTGGCGCCCATACCATTGTGCTTGATATTAAATACGGCAGTGGTGCTTTTATGAAGGACTTGCAGGATGCCAAAAAGCTTGCTGAAACGTGCAGAATGCTGGGAAGACGTTTTAAAAGACCCATCTCAACGGTTATTTCTGTGATGGAAACCCCCTTGGGGACTGCTGTCGGCAATAGCCTGGAAGTGATTGAAGCCATTGAGCTGCTCAAGGGTCGTGGGCAGAAAGACTTGCTTGCATTATGCCTCAAATTGGGTGCAGTTGCGCTGGTTAGCAGCAAAAAGGCAAAAACCCCAGAAATCCCAGAAACAATAGACTCGGCCACTGCTCTGCTGCAGGAAAAAATTGAGTCTGGGGACGCGTTAAAGGCATTTGGCAATCTGATTAGCGCCCAGGGGGGAAATCAGAAAATAATTGCCGATTACACCTTGCTTCCCCAGGCAAACAGCCAGTCTCATGCTTATGCCAGTCAAGCAGGCTGTGTATCAGGCATCAATGCTTTATCCATTGCGCAAGCAGCCAACCTGTTGGGGGTGGGCAGGCATACCAAAGAGGACGCCATAGATCCCAGTGCTGGCATTGTTTTAACCAAGCAAATTGGTGACTTTGTTTTTGCAGGCAGCATTGTGGCAGTCCTGCATCACGATCAATCCCGTGATGCTGGTTTGGTGCAAAAGGCCAAGGGCTTGGTGCAGCGTGCTTTTTTTTATTCAGACAAAGCCGTAAATCATCCGGATTTAATTGAAGCGGTTGTGTTAGCAGATTAAAAAGCTTTTTATAGTGGATCTGTTTGGGTGTATTTTATACCACTGGGTTGGGATTATGGAAAAAAGTAGTTCAAAAAAACTTTTGTATGCGATATGCTGTATTTTGGTTTTATTTTGTACGATTGGGTTAATAAGAATTTCATTACTGAGAACCGTAATCGCTTGTTCTTTGATTTGTTTTAAAAAGCTCAATTTAAAAATAAATTCAAAGTTCTTACAAAAAACTGACAAAAAACGCCACAATATGCATTAATTTGAATTGAAATGAATGCCCGTAAAGCGTAACCCATTAAGAAAACTGAACAATTAGAAAGCACACCCGGGCAATGTCATCTGTTTCATCCAGTGAAGCAATAACCGTTCTCTTTTTTGGGGATATCGTCGGGCAGCCCGGACGAAAAGCAGTGAAAGCCTACTTGGCTAATCCTGACAATAAAGCCGATGTGATTGTTGCAAACGGTGAAAATGCCTCCCATGGCTTTGGCATGATACGCCGCCACTATGATGAATTGCACGAGAGCGGCATTCACATCTTTACAATGGGCAATCATGTGTGGGACCAAAAAGAAATTTTTAATTACATTGATGAAGCCAATGTACTGAGGCCTTACAATTTCTCGCCGGGCACACCGGGCCGTGGGGCAAAAATTTTTAAAGTAGGTTCTATTGAAATTGGCGTGATTAACTTGATTGGCCAGGTGTTTATGGGCAATTACAATTCCCCCTGGGATCAGCTGGATGAACTGGTCTACGATATGCTGGCCGTTACCCCCATTATTTTTCTTGATTTGCACGCAGAAGCCACCGCCGAAAAAATCACTTTGGCCTGGCATGCCTCCTCGCTGGGGGTCAGTGCGATGGTGGGCACACACACGCACGTGCAGACTGCTGACTCTAAAATATTAAACCATCGAATGGGCTATATTACCGATGCAGGCTTTAACGGGGCTTACAACAGTGTGATCGGCATGGCGCCTTCTGGCTCAATACAACGAATGAAAACCAATATGCCGGCAAAACTTGAGGTGGGGTCTGATGAATTGTTGCAGATTAATGCTGTGAAGTTCACGATTGAGCCCACGACAGGGGTTTGCCGTGCGGTTGAGCGCATTAATGAAATCTACACGCTTAGCAACACCGATGGCTTAGAACCCATTCGGGGCTAAATTTACAGCGTCTTTTTGGCTCTTTTGTATTTTAATGTATTTTAACCCTTAGACAGCTTGCTTTTTTTGTAGCCGTATAAGATGTAAATTACCATGCCCAACAGTAGCCAAACCCAGAGTCGCAGCCAAGCATCCAGGTTTAAATTTACCATCATATAAAAATTGGCGGCAATCGCAATCATAGGGACTAAAGGCACACCAGGACAAACAAAGGCACTGGGTATATTGTGGCTTTTTTGTGTGAACAAAAACCACAGGGGGTAAACACAAAGCAGCCCGGCGATCTTGAAAACAGCCAATTGAGCAAGTGGTAGTACAATCCCAAATGGCAAATTCAGGGGAAATTGCATAACCGGCAGCCAGTGATACGATTGACCCAGAAATAAAAACGGCTGAGAAAAATTGTAGACAATCCCAAAACAGAGCAATAACAGCCCAATGCAAAGCTGCAAGACAACAGCCATACTTTTTGTCGGGGCATTATCGTCTTTATAGCGCATAATTAACACACTGGCAGAAACAACAATAAAGGCAAATAAAGTGCCAATGCTTACCATATGGTGCAGTTCTTCCATTGGGAAGGTTGCAGCCATCACAATGGCCACTATGCCTGTAACAATAGAGGCATTAAACGGGGTATTAAATTTGGGATGAACTTTTGAAAACCAGGGCAGCAGCAAGCCGTCTCTGGCCATGGCAAAATAAATACGCGGCTGAGACATCAGCAGGACAAGAACCACGGTGGTTAAGCCTACAAAACCACCCAGGCCGACCAGCTTTTGGGCAAGGGTATTGCCCACTGTGCCAAAGGCTGCTGCAAGCGGTGCCCCGGCATCAATCTGTGAAAAGGGGATCATGCCGGTAATAACCGCTGAAACGGCTACATACAGAACCGTACAAATGGACAGGGAGGCAATAATGCCAATGGGCAAGTTTTTTTGCGGATTTTGCACTTCTTCAGCCGCCGTAGAAACCGCATCAAAGCCAATGTAGGCAAAAAAGATTAAAGCAGCCCCTGAAAAAACCCCTTGGACGCCAAACGGAAAGAAGGGCTGCCAGTTTTCTGGGGCTACCCAGGGGATGCCTGCAAAAATAACAAAGAGAACCACAAACAGTTTAATCAGCACCATCACCGAATTAAACCGGGCTGACTCTTTGATGCCGGTACACAACAAGGTGGTTAATGCTGTAATTAGGGCAAGGGCTGCAATGTTGACATTAAAGCCCATGATAGGCATGCCCAGCAACCAGCTTGGCAGAACAATGCCAAATCCTGATAAAAATTCTGAGAGGTAGTGGGTCCAGCCAATTGAAACCGTGGAAGCCCCAATGGTGTATTCCAGGATTAAATCCCAACCGATAATCCAGGCAAAGACCTCACCAATGCTGGCATAGGCATACGTGTAGGCAGATCCTGAAATCGGGAGCCGGGTTGCAAATTCTGCGTAACACAGGGCCGCCAAAATACAACTGATGCCTGCAAAAACGTAAGACAGCATAATAGACGGGCCAGCGGCATCTCTGGCAGCGGTGCCGGTCAAAACAAAAATGCCCGCACCAATAATGGCTCCCACCCCGATGGCTGTTAAGTCAACAGCATTGAGCACCCGTTTCAAGCCGTCTTGGCGGTTTTCTGCTTCTGACAGGATTTGTTCGATGGACTTGGTCCTCATGGCAGAAGACTGATTTGCGGAAGAATTTTGCTGGGTCATTGTTGCAAGGTCTCTCTATCTCAAAAATGGGTTAAAAAAGCGGTGACCGTTTTTAGTCAGTAATCAGGGTTTAGTGAGAAAGCAATTTTTTATAAGCATTGTTTACACGGATCTTTAAGGGTTTCTTTTGAAAAGGGTTACTTTTAAATTTTTTTCAATCTCTCTTTAAACTTTGTGTTGCTTTTGGGTTTTATATTTACATTAAGAAATAATCCGCTTAAAATTGACTTGAAGAATCGTATTCAGGCCGCAGAACAATATCAATTTATTGTCATTTTATTAGTTTTCGAAATGCTCTGATATTTTTCACAAGGTTAATTCTACTGTTTCAGTTTTTTACAGTTAAAAAATCAAATGGCTTCCCGATTTATTCAAGCGTGTTGGAACCAGGTCTTGAAAAAGAATGAATACAGGCTATTCTTATAATACGCCATCTTCTAAAGATTTGACAGTCTGGCATTATGCAACATAAAACATTCAGAACAAAGTATACAAAAATGAAGCACTTTAAAAGAAAAACATCTGGATTTAAACGCAAGCCTGTACCCTGGATGTACTCATGGGTTGGCAGTATTATTGCTTCTGCACTGATTAAACTGGCCCCAACCCATCGGCGGCTGGCCTCTCTGGAAATCCGGAACATCCAGGATTATTTTAAAAGTGACTTTATTCCCAAAGAAAAGCGCCGGAAGATCAGTTCATTCATCGCATTTTTAATGACATACAAACATGCCATCGGCCGCTTGACCACCATCAGTAAAAAAGCTCGCCAGGATTATTACGCCCTGATGCGTCAAGGGTGTTTTGCCCTGAAAGAACTGCCCATGCTTGAAAAGCCAGCCCACCCCAACAGCCGGAAACTGCCGTTGTTAATTGTGCCGGGCCTCAATACGCCGACCATGTTTTTTCGTGAAATGGTGGATTATTTTTCAAGCAAAGGCTACAACGTTTCAGTAATGGCATTGCCTGAAAACGGCTTGTCTGATGTTGAAACAGCCTCAAAAAAACTGGCATCAGAAATTGAGCGTCTGAAGACGGTATGCAATACATCGCATATCAATATTATTGGCCACTGTCTAGGGGGAATTGTTGCCCACTACTACCTGGAAAGTGAAGCCCGATTGAAAAAAACTGTGTCAGCAAAAAATCTGATTTCTCTGGGGACTGGTTTTATGGGAGCTGAAGGGGTTGAGCAGCTTAAACGGCTCTGGATTCCAAGAAATCCGGATAAGCCCATCCCCCGGGTATTTGATGAGTTAATTCACTGGAACTTAAATGTGGTGCGCTCTTCAACCATGGTTGCTTACCACAGCCTGCTGACCATTTGGGATTTTATGGTGCATTTTCAAAATGGCCTGCTGGAAGCTGCCCAAGGGGTAACTTGCAGCATTAATACCCAAATTATTGAAGATCCAGCCATCGATCATTTAACCATTGCGCTGAATCACCGGGTTTTTAAACAGATTGAGAAAACGTTATCAGCGCCTGTGTAAACGTTGGCTCGGAGTTTTTGTCTGTATTGAAGCAATCAGCAGGGCTTGTATTGGGCTAATCAGGCTTTTTAATTTTGGATTTTTTTCTAGGCTGGGATCAGCAATGATTGATACCACTGGCTGATTGCACTTCCCCAGAACAGCATGACAAGAATGCCAACAATCAACGCTGGGCCCAGGGGCATATAGGTAAACTCAGCCCGTGATTTAATTTGTGTGAGAAAGACAAGCAACGAAACTACTGCTAGAACCAGGGAAGCAATGCCCAGCCCCAACCGGACAGCAACAGGAACGTTCAGTTGCATTGCCAATGATGGCAGCAGTCCAAAAAATACAGCCATTCCGCCAGAAATAAGTGTTGGGTACTGCTTGTTTTTGATCCACTGCCAGACCAGCATGGGAATGGCGGGAATTGCCTGAACAAAGAAGCCAATCAGCAAGGCCGCAAACATCCATTGCCAGCCCAGAAACGCCCCAGTCCCCATCATCAGATGGGTATCCCCGTGGCCAAAGCCTTCCGTGTTAAACACCAGTTTTGAAAAGAGAATTAGCCCCTCAAAAAAGACAATGGCAGCAATAACCCCCACAATGGATGAAATCAGCGAGTCAGGCACATTGATGATCACCATGCCCAAATCCAGGGCGGTGCTTTTTGTGTTTTCAGCCAGTCCCAACAGGTGAAATAAAATACCGGCAGGCACCAATGGCAACGAATTAATCTGGTAAATCAGGCTTTCTCTTAAGTCGGTTAAAAAAATGACAACCAAATTGCTCACAAAAAACAGAACAAACAACAGTGGCCAACTCAGGCCAAAATGCTTAAACGACAAGGCAAACAACAAGCCAGTGGCCAGTTCCGCCAGCGGATACTGGATACTAATGGGTGATTTACAAAACCCGCAGTGTCCACCAAGCAACAGAAAACTGACAACCGGTATGTTATGAAACCATCGCAATGGTTTGTTGCAACGGGTGCAATGCGATGCTGGCATCACAAAGGGTTCTTCTGCCAGCAGACGAATGGCCATCAGATTGAGAAAGCTGCCAAAGCACAAGCCAAGAACAAAAAACAGAATGGCCCCAAAAAAGGGTGGGAAATCAATAAACTGCATTAAAAGACCTGTTTGAATTCAATAAAAGCCCGGTCAAAATAACCATGGACTAAATTAGCCTTTGCAAGGAAAAAGCCCATTAAAACTTGAGCCTCAAATCATCATTACTGCTCACCATCATTGCAATTTTTTATTTGCCGAAACAAAGTTTACGTCTCTTTATTACCATTACTCGTCAAGCTACTTTTACTAGATAGTAGATTGCCATTTATTGTAACAAATGCCGGCTTTGAGACAACACACCCAATGCCTTTCTTAGCCTGCGGCTAACCTGCATTTGAGAAATGCCGAGGCGGTCTGCAATTTCTGTTTGACTCAAATCTTCATAAAACGTCATGCGGACCACACTGGAAAGCTCCGGTTTGAGATCGTTTAGGGCTTTTTCAACGAGAATCCGGTTTTCATTGTTTTCCAGCTGACTGACCTGCTGCTGATCGACCAGTCGCTCAATATAACCGCTTTCCTGACCGTAGCCGTTGCCTTCTGTGGCAAACTGATCCAAAGAAACGGGCAGGCGCCTGCGTTCGATTTCTTGCGCCTGGGTCACTTTGCTGACGGGGCATTGCAATGCTTCTGCAATTTCAAGGTCGCTGGGAACATGCCCCAGTTTTTCAGTGAGTTCCTGAACCAGCTGGTTGACCCGGTAATACAGTTCATACATCTGTCGCGGGGCTTTAATCATCGATGTTTTGTCCCGCAGGTAATGCCGGATTTCACCCGTAATAAAATAGGTGGAATACGTTTTGAAGCTGCTGCCCATCAGGGGATTGTACTTTTCCAGGGCCTTCAGCAGCCCGATATTGCCTACCTGGACCAGATCTTCAACCGGATCTGAACTCCGTCGGGCCAGGCTTAAGGCAATTTTTCTGACATAGGGCATCACCTGGTTAACAATACTGGCACGCAAGTCAGTGCGTTGGCCCTGATCGTGACTATCCGAGGCCAGATAAGCCGTCACCAGGGATTCAAGGGTTTCATTAAAAATATCGTCGTTGCTGTTTTTTTGCGAAATCAGAGGCAAGCAGGTCATCCTTCGTGCTGGCGTGCTGGGAAAAATGCTGGTGATGATAAGGGGTGTTAATCAAGGGAATGGGTGTAAATTTTGGCGGCGAACGTATGAAAGGATTTGAATTAAAGCAGTGCAGTAATAAACGCGGCAGTAAAAAAACCGGCACTCAACCGAAAAAAGGGGTTGGTTGCTTGTTTCTCTATTATAGTCTGTAAGCACTGCTTTTTTTTCGGGGAAAGGGTTGATTTTTAAGCCCGGTTTGTAATACAAATTATTGATACTTAATTAAAACTGCGTTTAATCAGACTTCAGTATTAGATGCATTCATTTTAAAAAATACAGTTTAGTAATTTAAATTTTTTATTTTCTGTTGGGTATTCCATCCAATCGAAAAGGTATACACACTAACTTTATCTCACTCGTCCCGCACCAATTTTTTAAAAACTTAATAAAAAATTTAATTAAAAATTAAAAAAACTTTAAACCGTCAATCACTTCTTAAACACAAAGGCTTTTTTTCTGAGTACGCTGGCAGAAACCAATAAACCACCAACAATAACGGGCCGAAAAACCATTATTATTGCGGAGCATTCAGGATTCTGTCATGGCGTTGAGAAAGCTGTCAAAAAGACGTTGCAAACCGGCGAGACAGCAGACAAGCCGGTTTATGTTTTGGGTCAACTCATTCATAATCAGCAGGTTATTCAGCACCTGGATGACCAAAACATCCAGACCGTTGACAGTCTGGATGCTGTCCCTCCTGGGAGTATTTGTGTTATCCGGACCCATGGCTCACCACCTGAACTGGTTGATGCGGCCAAAGAAAAAGGGGTTGATGTTTCTGATGCAACTTGCCCGGATGTTCGCCTCGTACAGAATAAGGCCATTCAGCTGGCACAAGAAGGCTACACGGTTGTTATTGTTGGGAAGGATGTGCATCCCGAAGTTGTGGGCATTAAAGCGCATTCAAATCTGGTTGAAGGGGCAAAAATTGTCGCCATCAATTCGGTTGAGTCGATTAACGAAAAACTAAGTGGGCTGCCCAAACGTAGAATTGGTGTGGTCTCTCAGACCACCCAGATGGAAGAAAACTTCTTTGAAATGGTTAAGGCTTTGTCAAAAATAGCCAAAGAATTAAAAGTATTTAATACCATTTGTCCGGCAACTTATTTTAGGCAGCATGCTGCCCTTGATCTCGCAGGTCAAGTTGATTTTATGGTTGTCATCGGCGGCAAGAACAGTTCAAACACGACACACCTTGCTGAAATATGCCAAGATGCCGGAACTGAAACCATTCATATTGAAACCCAAAAAGAACTGACACAGTATGTAGAAAAACTTGAAGCTGCTGATCGAATCGGGGTTACGGCAGGGGCTTCAACACCAGGATGGATTATTGATGATGTGCTAAGTGCACTGAATCAATTGTAAGGCTTATCTTGTTTTTATTGTTACCATCAACACCCCATAACTGTATAAGGAAACAACTGTGGTTTTATCGACATTGCCTGAAATTTCTGACGAAGTGCGCCAAACTTTTGAAAGCCTCTTGCAAAAGAGTTTTGAGAGTGACTTAAAACCAGGGATCATCACACTGGGCGAAATTTTGTCGATTGAAAAAGACGGGCTCATGGTTGATATTGGCGGCAAGTCGGAAGGCTTTGTGCCAATGAAAGAAATTCAAGATTGTTCAAACGCTGATGATTTAAAAAGTACGTACTATGTCAATCAAGTGACCGAGTTCTACATTCTCAATGAGTATGACAACAACGATAAAGCCCGGGCACACTACACCCTGTCGCTGAGACGGGTGGCTATCTGGAAGAACTGGGATCGCCTGCTGGAAGAAAAAGCGCAAAATAAAATTGTTGAAGCCACTGTAACTGCGACTACCAAAGGGGGCGTTATTGTGAGTGTGCTGGGATTCAAAGGTTTTATCCCGGCCAGTCAGCTTCGTGTTGCAAAAATGCTGAGTGAATTGGTGGGCGAAAACTTGCCTGCTAAAATTCTGGAAATTGACAAGTTAAAGAACAAACTGATTTTAAGCCACCGCGAAGCCATATTTGAGCAAAAAGCCAATGCCCGGAAAGAAACGCTGGAGCAACTCAACCAGGGCGACGAGGTTGACGGGGCTATTGTTAAAATTACTGACTTTGGGGTCTTTATTGACATTAATGGTATTGATGGCCTGCTGCCGCTTTCTGAAATAACCTGGCGGCGTATTCAACACCCTTCAGAAGTGCTGACTTTGGGTGATAAGTTAAAAGTAACGGTTCTGGCTGTGGATAGAAAATTGCAGCGGATCAGCTTGAGTTTAAAAAGAATGCAGGAAGATCCGTGGAAAACCGTAAAGCAAAACTATCAGATTGGTCAGGAAGTTGACGGTAGGGTTTCTAAACTCTTGAATTCAGGTGTTCTTGCTGAGCTGACCCCAGGGATAGAAGCTTACTGTGCTTTTGATCAAACTGGCCGTGAGTATCACATGAAGGAAAGCTATCGTTTTCGCATTGTGTCAATTTATGCCCACGATCGACGGATTACGCTAACTTACCAGGGCGAAGCCGATAATGCTGAAGTTGTTTCCTAGTTGTGATAAATCATTAAACTTTTTTTGATTATTTAGAGATTGAACAGGCTGTTTCTTGATAATGGGCAGTCTGTTTGTTTTTGATCTGTTTCAATAGCTGCCAATTGCTTAGGGTTTTCTAGAACCTAGACTTGACAGCCTTAAAGTCTTATTATGTTTATTGAAACTTATCTCCAATAACTTTCTGAATGCAGTAACGTACACGAACACGATGAAATTATACAACTCACTGGAAAACTTGCTGTTACCAAAAGCTGCTTGTGCAATTGGGATGTTTGATGGAATCCATATTGGCCATCAAATGGTCCTCGAAAATGCTTTGCGTAAGGCAACTATTTTGTCGATGCCAAGTGTTGTACTTACCTTTTTAAATCACCCACAGGGCTTACTGACCAAAACCCCAACGCAACTGCTCTCATCGATTGATGACAGGGTGCAAGCCTTTCGATCGATGGGCTTTGATATTGTGGTGATGCTTCCCTTTGACAATTGGCTAAAGAATCTTAGTGCAGACGCTTTTGTCTCTCAGATTCTTCAATGGCATTTGGGAGCAAAAAGTATTTCAGTCGGCTATGATCACTGTTTTGGTAAAAACCGTACGGGTGATGGAAAGTTTTTAGTGCAAGCAGGTCAGAGTTATGGGTTTTCAGTTGATATTATTGACCCTGTCAAAGTCTTGACCTTGCCTGGAAGCCAAGGCTACGGTCAAATCGTAAGCAGTACGCTGATCAGAAAACTGTTGGCATTTGGTGATATTACCCTTTCAAATCAATTGCTTGGAAAGCACTATACTCTAAGTGGTCCAGTTATTCATGGGTTTTCTCGCGGGCGACAAATGGGTTTTCCTACGGCAAATCTGAGCCCGGATCCTGAACGTCTTGTTCCTGGTGTTGCCACTTACGGGGGATATGCAACGCTCAATCAAAAAGTTTATCGTGCGGTCTGCAATATCGGGCGATGCCCCACATTTAATGATGCGTACAATCAACCACGAATTGAAGTTCATTTGCTTGATTATACTGGCTCTGATTTTTATGAGGCTGATTTATCATTTACATTTCGATTTAAAATACGTGACGAGAAAAAATTTGAATCTGTTGAACATCTCAAACGACAAATTTTACTGGATTGCAACTTTACCGAGCAAGAACTCAAAGATCTGGAAAACAATCAACGTAAAACGGCGCGACACAGCTCCTAGATTGTATTGTTAGAAGACTTTAACACACCGTTGTATGTTTTCTGGTTAATAGGTCTTGGTGCTCAGTGCATGAGACGGGCAAAATCTTTTTTTAGACCTTTTGCTTTTTCTTTTTAAACCGGGGCTTTACTTGAATGGCCCGCTCTTTGTTTCCCCACGTTTTGTATTCTTGCGGCAGGAGTTCGCTGCGAACACCGAAATAAACTCTGGCTGTCGGTTGTGCATTAATTTCATTGGCAGTTCTGTTAATTAAGCCAAACCCAAAATCAACAAAGCCCTGCAAATATTGTGTTAGTCGGGCTCGCACGCCCAGGCCAGCACCAGCCAGAGCAATGGCATTGTTGGCAGCTTTGGCCCTTGTTGTTGCGGGCCGGTCAGCATTAACCCGGAATGAGGCATAATTGTTATCTTGCCAGGTCTGGCCAAAATCAAAGAAAGTCGCCCCCATTACTCGGTCTGAGAGCCAAGTGTTGACATAGCCCAAAAAGGGAATGGGCCAGCGGTGCTCAACAGAAATGCTGTAGCCTTTGTCACCAATGAGTAAGCCTTCAGTATACCCTCGGACACTGTATTTCCCCCCCAGCTGAAACTGCTCAGCCGCAGGCAGCGGGTTGGGGGAGAATTGCGACGTACCGTTAATCAGCAACAGGTTTCGTTTGGGTAGGCGAATGACGCGGTTAAAAACACCTTCCGCTTTCCAGAACTGACGGTTACCGCCAAAAAGGGTGGTTCCCACCGCAGTTTGCGCCCGCGCAAAGGTATAGCCAAACCGGTCAAACTTGCTGAAATTCCCCCCAAACTGCATGGTTCGGATATTGTCCTGCCCGGTGGGCTGATCGTTAAAGAAATTACTGACTTGTCTGAAGTTTAATCCGGCATCAACGGTGAAAACATGCGCTTTGTCCAGCGGTTGGGACACCAAAATGCCATAATTGTAAGCCCGGCCAACAATGTCGTTGTTATCAATCACTTTGGGCAAATCAACATCAACCTGGGTAAAACTGAACGAGGTTTGGACTTCAGTACCGTATCGATTTACCGGAATGGAATAATTGGCCACGGCGGTTTGCGTACCGGCTGCCCCAATCCATTGTGCAAAAAAGCGATCACCAAAACCAAATACATTACGGTTTGTTAGTTCTGTTCCCCAGCGGAGTGTTCCGATAGTAGGTCGTCCCAAACTGTCTGAAAATAAGGCAATCTGCCAGGGCTGTTTTTCTTCGACATCAAGGCGAACATCTGTCTTACCTGCCGTCGGATTGGGTGACAATGTGGCCCGGACGCGAAAATCCCCGCGCCGGTTCATCTCCCTAAGGTTTTCTTCCAGCTTGGGAATGCTGAAGGGATCTCCGTTTCCTTGATCCAGGTAGCGGGCAATCGTGCTGGTCCGGTAAAACCGATTGCCTGCAATTGAAATGTCACCCACTGTGCCTTCCAGGATTTTAATCACAATATCGCCCTGGGAAACATCTTGCGGGGGAATATACGCCAATGAGGTGTAGTAACCGCGAGTCTGGTAAATTTTATTGATTGACTTAACCAGTTCACCCAAATCGGTCAGCGTTGCTGCCTTTCCCTCAAATGCCTGAATGCTGGACTCAAATTCCTTGTCCTCAATTAAGGTGTTGCCTTCAATGGTCAGGGTGTTGACCTGAAATTGTGCCCCTTCGAGCTCTACAATGGAAGGCGGTTCAGGCACATCTAGGTTAATTTCTGGCAATTCTTCAATTGGCTGACGATCATTTTCCTTGAGGTTTCTGTCCAGCTCCACTTCTGTTGGACTGGGTGTTAATAACCCTGGATTGGCTTGAACCGGGGCTGTGTTGACCTGGGCATTTGCCGGGCTGTTAACCAGGATTGCTGCAGAAATGAATGCGACAGCAGCAATAAAAAAACCAGACAGGGTGTTGTTGTTAACACTTTCAATAGAACCGTGATGACCAGGGCATCGGGCTGATGCCTGTTTTGGAAATTGATTTTTCAATTTATTATGTCCCTAAATAATCAACTGAAAAGAAATGCAAGTCACAATACAAATTTTTAAATGCTATTTAAGGTTTCTTAAGTAAAAAAACCTGTCTTGGGTGACCCTGTTAATTTTAGTAGAACGGTGCCTTCGCTTTGTAAAACAACTGCCTCTGCGTGGTTGCTTTAATAAATTTTTTTTAATTCTCTCTTTTTATTACTTTTTTTAAAAATTCATTTTAATTTATCAAAAAAGTACTATTTCGTCTAGACTCCTTCTTTTTTTTCGTTCAAGACATCGGCTACTGTTTTGCCCGTGAAAACACCTCGTAGGCAATATCAGCTGTCAACGGGTCAAAATAGGCACATGCTCCGACCATGGCGGCATTGTCAGTACAGAACTGTTTTTTGGGCAAATAGATCCTGTATCCCGTTTCAGGCTGGTTCCCTAAAGCTTCAAATCGCTGCCGCAATGCGGTGTTGGCTGAGACACCCCCAGCCAAAGCGATTTGGCTAAATCCCATTGCCTGAGCACAGGCCACTGTTTTTTTAAACAACGTTTCAACAACTGCATACTGAAAGCTGGCTGCAATATTGGCATTCAAGTTTTGCAAGTCGCTTTCATTGAGCCCATTATTTTCAAAAGCCGGCAAGCACGCTCTTGCCCGCGCGTAAGTTCTGGAGACGGCTGTTTTTAACCCGCTAAAGCTGAAGGCAAAGGGTTCATTTAATTTTGCCTGTGGAAACCGGTAAGCCTTGGGATTCCCTTGGCTGGCCAGATTGTCAATAATGGGCCCGCCGGGGTATCCCAGAGAAAGCATGCGGGCAACTTTGTCGTAAGCTTCTCCCACGGCATCATCTCGGGTTTGCCCCACCAGATCAAACTGTTGGTAGCCCCTGATTGCGATTAATTGCGTATGACCGCCACTTATCAGCAAGCAAAGAAAAGGGGGTTCTAATTCGGATTGAATATAATTGGAAGCCACATGCGCATGCAAGTGATTAACCCCCAGAAAAGGCTTGTTTGTAATGAAACTGAGGGTTTTTGCAGCATTGGCTCCCACCAGCAGTGATCCAACCAGGCCTGGCCCTAGGGTTGCAGCAAACGCATCAATTTTTTCTAAAGTCAGGCCAGCTTCAGTCAGAACCGTTTCAATTGCCCCGTTCACTTGCTCAATATGCAGTCTCGCAGCCGCTTCAGGAACAACCCCACCATACCTGGCATGCGTGTCTGCTTGAGACAGTATCGTAGTGGCTAAAACAGTTCGGCCACTTTTAACAATAGCAACGGCTGTATCATCGCAACTGGTTTCAATGGCCAAAATAGTTTCAATTTGTTTAGACGCTGGTTGAGAGATCATAATCATCAGCTTAATAAAAACCAATATTAACGTATAATTTAGTACAAAATTTCTGCTTTCTACCCATGCTAAGCTTAATATCGCTTTTACATGGTAACCCTTCAAGCCTAGATTATAAAGAAAGAACGAAACGATTGCTCTCTGGAAGTAAAATGCTGTGTTTTATATAATAGAGCAGTAATTTGTCTAACGGTCATACAAATGGTGATAGTCCCCCTCTGTTTTACCTGTCACAATGAGTATTAAAAGAGACTTGGATGAATTAAAACCAGAAATCAACTGTTCAATTGATGCAACAGGACGATAGAGAAGGACCTTATTTTGAACAATACACCGCCATCAACGCATCACAATGAAACGATTGTGATTCTTGATACTGAAACCACAGGACTGGACCACAAAAGTGAAAAAGTCATTGAAATTGCCGCTGTAAAAATGTACAACGGCGAAATTATTGACCGGTTTCATTCCCTGGTCAATCCTGAAAAAGAAATTCGGCATGCCAGTTTCATGATCCACCACATTAGCGATGAAGAGGTGGCTAACGCCCCAACCATTGATAAAGTGCTGCCGGATTTTCTGGCCTTTATGGGTGATCATACCTTTGTGGCGCACAACGCGTTGTTTGATTACAGTTTTATCAACGAGCCTATGAAAGCCCTCTATGAGAAACGCTTTGAAAACCCCCGAATTGACTCGCTGGAGTTATACCGATCGGTTTTCCCGGATGAGCCCTCTCACAGTCTCAATGCACTTTTAAAGCGCTTTGGTTATGAAGAAACCGTGCTGCACCGGGCCATGGATGATGCGCTGTGCCTGGCAAAAGTTTACTACCCCTTAAAAACACTTTACGATCAAAAACATGCCTGGCAGTTGTCTCAGCTGCCCAATGTTGCATACCTTCTGGAACGGTACTTTCGGCTTCAAAAAGCCGCCAACGCCATCCAGTCTGAAATGAGTGACTTAAAAGATGTCTTTAAACTTTACTTTCTTGAAAAAGGAGAGCCCGTAACGGCAACCACCAAAGAAACCATGGTCTCCAATTACAAGCGAACCTACAGCTACAATGACGCTGCTGTCTGGGAAATCATGCTAAAGCATGAGTTGCACAAACGGGTTTTTAAACTCAATCCGCGTATGCTTGATCGATTAATTGACCGTGACAAGGACTTGCCGGATGGTGTTCGTGAAGCGTTGGTTGATACCCGGGTTTCCATGCATGAGGCCCGTGGCATTGTCTTTATAAAACCGCAGGCAAACGAGACCGAAGGCGCAAGCCAGGCTCAAAGCCAACAGAATGAAAACAAACATCAAGAAGAAAAAACTACTGAAAGCAAGCATGCAGAATAAAGCAGAAAGTAAAACTGACAAACGTCCACACTTGTGTGTAAAGTTACCCCATCATATTATGACTGGCCAATTGGCAGCTTCGACCTGTTTTTTTAGCCTCGAGGCAGTATTTTCCCAAGCCATCTTTCTTTTTTGATTTTGATTCATTTTGTAGGCTTTGATTCCATTCGTGGAAGAATTAAAGGGCTGGTAGGCTTTGAACCATGGCATTACGCACCTGCTGGGTCTGGCCAAAATGATAGGATTTATCCCCTGTAAACAAGCGGCGTTTTTTGCGTTTATGCACATAATAAATCACTGGCGGGCTGGTCTTAGGTATATTTAAACCAACGGCTTTACAAACCTGAGCGGCATTTGCAGCATCAACATCAATGGCTTTAAAATTAAGGTGGTAATCAAGGGCCATACGTTTGGCGACAGGCACCACTTCTCGACAACTGGCGCACCAGCTTGCAGTAAAGGCAACAATGGTTCCTTTTTGAAGATCTTGCTTGGCGTTGGCAACTTGGGACGGCAAAGATACAGGTAAGGTTGCCGAAAGGACCAATGTTAAAATTAAAGATAAAAAGACAAGAAAAATAAATTTGCTTAAAAACCGTTTTTTAACCGGCATTGTGTGGTTTACCATAAAATAACCTTTTTAAAAAAACAGATTTCAATACGATTAAAGAAATGTCAAATTTAGCGTGAAAATTCATAAAATGACGGTTACATCTTCTGATTCTGATTTCAAAAATAAAACACTCCCTGATACTTTAGCACAACGTCTCCAGTTCTTGCGTGATGAACGGTTTTTTTCAGTCAAAGCCCTTGCTAATAAAGTTCAAGTTGACCACAAGGTGATTGAAGATATTGAAGCTGGCCTGGTTTTATTTTTAGCACCTGCACTGAGACAACGCCTGGCTCGGGTATTGCACGTGAGTGCTTCTGTGCTATTTGAGGTTGAAAAACGCAATGAAGACGATGTGGAGGCGACTGCCAAAAATGCGAGTTTGGCCTTGCACAACGCCATTCTGATAGAACCTGAGGCAGAACATTTATGTCCCACGTGCGCTGCCCCCTTGATTGTTCAGGTTTTTGAACGCCGTGATTTTAACGACAAGCCTCTGATGGTTTTAAAAGTGCACTGCAGCAAGTGCCTTTTTCGGTTAACCGATGATTAAGGGTTTGGACCAGTGTTTATCGATTGTTTTCAAAGGCTGTTTCAAGCCGCACAAGGCGTGTATCAACGGATTGGGTAGAAAAAGCACGGCCCAAGAGGGATAATTCAAGTTGTTTCAACCGCTCAAGAAAGAGCATTTTTCGCTTTACTTCGCCAAACAGATTGAATTCCAGGGTTTCAATGCGGTTTAAAGGGGTATTTCTCTGTGTATTCTGTTGAACTGATGTTGTGCTGTAGGGCAACATTTGGTTTTGCTGCTGACCTAGAATTTGTTGGGTTTGCACAGACATTCCGGTGGGATTGCCCGTACTTTGCGATTCGAGGCGTTGCCGGATGCCAGGGGGCAGCATTTCCAAAAATTCGCTGCTAAAATGGGCGGTATTAAATCCCGAAAACTGAATATTGACATCGCGACGCTGCGTTGTTTGTAAGGGCAACCCGGCTTGCCTTTGGCGTATTAAAGTGTTGTTGGGTTGAACGCCAAGGCCAAATTGCGGGTTTAGGGTGGTATAACGCTGGGTTTGCTGTGAAAAACGGATGGTGCCAGGTTGCCCGGCCAATTGGCCATTAGACGGTAGCAAACGTGATGATCCAGATGAAACCGAAGGTGCCGTGTTTGTTTGCGGGGATTGGGTGTAAATTCTCTGACCGGAAAGGCCCGAAGAACGGCTTGAGTTTCTGCGTTGCTGATATCGGCTTACTTTTGCTCTGCTGCTTTGTGCGGCCCTGCCTTGTGTTGTCCCTGATTCCTTTGAAGCGTATACTTCGTTGTCTGCGATTTCACCCGCTTTTTTAAGGGCCAATGGGTATTTACTTAACAGGTCATCCACCCGATCAACCAGGTCAAGTTGTGGCCGGGTATAGCCAAAAACTTGCTTCTCCAGGCGGTTCAGGCGCTCTTGAATGTCAGCGTTTGCATAGGTTTGTCTGAAAACAGCCAGTTCCAATGCAGATACTGTGGGATAACTGGTTGCATCCGATGAATATCCTGCGCTGTATTTGCTTGCCCTGGATAAACTGGGATCTTGAATCAATTGTGGCGTTTCTGCACAAAGCGGCAAATTTAACCCAGTGTTTTGAACCAAAAAGGCAACAATACACAGAAACAGACAATGTTTTTTGGGTATTGGCAAACAACAAGAATCCTAAGGGCTTGGTGACAACGACTTCATTGTACTAAGGGGTAGTTCAGGCAGATCTGGCTGATGATCATAGTGGTACCAGCGGTAATCAATCGTTGTAAACGGATTGTCAATTGACTCAATGTGGGCAAGTAGCTCTTGATCCAGCGAATTTTCCTGTAGCATCGCCTGCAACTGGTCAAAGCGCTTGACATGATCTTCAAAGCGTTCAACCGCATAGTCTTTGGCCTGAAACGTAGTGACCAGAAAAGGCCAATCACTGCTTTGCAACAACAATAATTCGCGCAGGGCCTGATTTAGTGCCCTGATTTTTAATTTATCGGTTTCATCTTTAAATTGTTGAACCAACTGACGCATTGCCAGTTCTTTTGCATGAATAATTGGCCACATCCATTCGGTGTGGTTGTTTTTCCAGACCCAGTAGTGCCCGCCTTGCCCCCAAGTGCACTCTGGCAACTCGATGGCAGCCGATGGCGGGGTGGCATTCAGGTATTCGGTGGATGTTTGTGTGGCCACATACTTTGAATGGTGGAAATTGCGAATCACGTGTTTTAACCACTCCACACCTTCGAACCACCAGTGGCCGTATAACTCGGTGTCAAATGAGACCATAATAAGCCCAGGCTTGCCTGTTGCTTTAAAGCGTTCATCCAGAATTTCATGCACCAAATTGGTAAAGTGATTGGCATGGCCTTTGGTTTGAGCAACGGCTTGCACAGGGTCATAAAGCATTTTTTCGCCAAGATCCGCGTCTTTGCTGGTTAAGCGCCAGTACTTCATCCCAGATTGCTGATCCCGGCGGTGAAATTCTCGGTAGAGGCCATCCCCAGGGTAGCCATGCGCAGCGGACCACACCTGAAAACTGGCCCGGTTGTTTCTGCCCATAACCGCGACAGGGTAATTCTTCATCCAGTAGGCTTCATAGGTTGTCAAGCCAGTTTTTTCACGGGCTTCCAGCGGGATGTATTCAATATTGCGGTAAATGCCAAAATCACGTCGGGTGTCAACCGCTTCACTGCCCTCAATGGCGTGAAACTCGGTGTAGAAGTGTTTAATGCCCAGGTTAAACAAAAATGATTCAATGGCAGGGCGCAAAACTTGCGCTTTGGTTTCAATATCCGTAGCCACTTGGGTGGGGCGGTACGCACATTCTGGCAACCAGATACCTTTGGGCATTCTGCCAAAGTGAAATTTGTAAGATTCAATGCCTGCTTTCAGCTGGGCTTCAATGGCTTCATCGGTCGCAAGCAGGGGTAAAAACCCATGGGTGGCAGCAGAGGTGGTGATTTCAACAGCCCCTTGATCTTGCAGGATTTTGAAGGCCTGTACCAGATTCTTGTGGTACTTGTCCGTAAAATCGCTGCGAATTTTGCTGTAAAACCGGTGATAATAATCCGATAAATAGGCAAGGTGCTCAGAGTGAGCAACCTCTGGATTCGGGTAGCTGGCAACATCTGCCGCAATTTTTTCGAGGCGTGAATCTATAAATTGAATAAAACCGTCCTGCAAGTACGGATCAGCCAGTTGCTCGCAGAGTATGGGGGTAATGCCAACAGTGATTTTAGCAAGAATTCCCTCTTCACGCAGATCATTTAAAGCATTTAACAACGGAATGTATGTTTCAACCATACAGTCGTATAGATTTTCCTCACCAAAAGGCCACATGCCTGCCTTCCGGTAAAACGGAAGATGACTGTGCAACATCAGTACAAAAGCGCCTGTCTGCATAATTTACCTACATTCCATATTTGAAAACAATGATAAAGATTGAACTAGTTTGCCGGTGTATTAGGCGGGGTTTTATGCGAAAAGCTCTGTGTTTGTTTTGTTCGATGAGGTAGCCTAGACAACATTTATGTGAAGCCGCAATAATCTGGCATTACAATGATGTGGTTTGGGAGGTCATTTATAAAACAGGATTTTTTCCAAATCTTACTGGCCAGAAGCCTTTCTCAGTAAAAAACCTGAAAAAATACTACACAAGACATAGCGCAAAGAAAAGTCAAGAAGCCAGTAAACCAAGAATCGTAAACGAACCGTTACTAATTTAGTGCCGTGTAATAAACAGTCCGGATTTTCAGAAAATAAAAAAAATTGAAATTAAGGAATTTCTAGTTGCAAATAATTCTCAATTAAGCTAAACTGATAATATCAGTTGAGAATAATTATCATTTAGGCAATGCAACAGCACCTTCCTCCGCAAGTTGTATTGCCTTTTTTATTTGCGTTAAACTAAATACAATTCTGATTTTATTGCCCTGACAATTAACCAAAGCAGTGCGCAGGGTTTTTGTTCATTTTTCTACAGTTACCATTACTATCATTATGCTCAGCTTATGACAGACAGCAACCAGAACACGACTGAATCCGGCACTTTGGCTTCATCGGGGAAAAGACCACACAAGAGAGAGCGCAGTCATCCAGGCCATGAGGCCATTCAAAACCCGGAGAAACTGTTGCCTCAAAAATCTTCAGCGCATCAAAAAAAACGTTTGAACACAGGGCACGAAAAATCAAGTCCTGCCAAAGCCAAACCCGCCAAAAATACCGCCTCAGATCCCCAACGTGCTCAAGCGGACCGCCTGAAACAACGCCGGTGGGAAAAGAAAAAGCAAATCTGGCTGAAGCGGCTGAGAACCTGCAGCAAACTGGCCAGCGCTGTTGGTGTATTTTTTGTTTTGCTTTGGGTCTGGTCAACCCCCTTGTGGCAATTTGATGGGCAAACAGTGTCTTTGAGAAACGCGACAGTCTTAACGCAGAAAGCCATTGCGCCCCTTGTAAAGCCTTTTTCAGGGAAGCCATTGTATGCGATTGACACAGGCCTGCTGGCCCAGCAATTGGCCAAACGGTTTGATATTATCAACTATGTCAGTGTTCGCCGTGTTTTGTTTCCAAGCCCACGGCTGGACATTCAAGTGGTTGAAAAAAAACCGTGGGCCATCCTGTACCGCTCTTCTGAGCAACTGGCTTCAAAAAGTCCTTATGCCTTGCTGGCCAATACAGACCGAATAGATTTAAAGCCCATTTATTTAAAACCCACTGATTTAAAGCCCAATGTCTATGAAACCGCCCTTAATTTAACCCCCATTGTTTTAACTGAGCGCCTCACAGACAACCAGATGAGCTTGCTTCAGCAAATTACCCAGCATGCCAAGTCGGTGCCCGGCATGCAGTTTCAATTTATTGATTTCAGTGATGCCAGCAAGCTGGTTTTAAAGTATAAAGAAATACCTGTTATTCTGGGCAAGCTTAACCCATCAAGTCTGGCCAGGCTTAGCCGTTTACCGGTTCTGGTTCCTAAAATTAAAGACTATCAGGCAGAAATTGATGCGGTTGATCTGCAATGGGAAAAGCAAATTACATTTCAGCGCAAGGCGTAAAAATTTTTATGGCAGTTTAGAAACAACAAGCCTACTTTTTTATACAGGCTATTATTATACAGCTTCATAAAATCCACCAAACCCCACAAAGATTAAAAAGAATCCTGACGAAAGAATCCTGACGATTGAGTCAACAAGCAAACACGATGACAGAAAAAACCCTCATTCTGATTGACGGCCACGCCCTGGCTTATCGGATGTACTTTGCTTTAGAGCGAACCAATATGCAAAACAAAGCCGGTGAGCCCACCTGGGCTGTTTATGGGTTTTACAATGCCTTGTTTTCCTTACTGAAGAATTATCAACCTTCTGCAATCGCAGTGGCGTTTGACGTGCAGCTGAAGACCTTTCGAAATGATCTGTACGAAGACTACAAGGCCAACCGTGCCTCAATGCCGGATGATATGAAAGTCCAAATGCACGCCATCCGCGAAGGGGTTGGTTTGCTGGGAATTCCCATTTTTGAGGCCAAGGGCTATGAAGCCGATGATGTGATTGGAACGTTGGCTACCAAAGCCCGGCGGGATGGCTACCATGTTCAGATTTTAACCGGGGATCAAGATGCCTTTCAACTGGTGGTTGATCCCAGTGAAACACCTGATAAAGCAGAATTGGGCTCTGTTGAAGTCCTGGTGCCAGGGCGTTTGCCAAAAGAACCGTTAAAGCACTACAACCGGGAAGCGGTGTATCAAAAATGGGGCGTTTACCCAGAGCAGGTGATTGATTTCAAAGGCCTGAAGGGTGACACCTCGGATAACATTCCTGGGGTGCCCGGTGTGGGTGATAAAACGGCAGCCAAGTTGCTGAACCAGTTTGAGACCCTGGAGGCACTTTATCAAAACATAGAACAACTGCCCAAAAATAAGATGCGGGAGAAACTGGAAACCTTTCAGGAACAAGCGGTTTTAAGCAAGCAGCTGGCAACCATCTGCTGTGAATTGCCGGATGGATTGCTGCCGCCCATCCACTGGGATGACTGCGCCCTTCACATTCCAGACACAGCCGCCTTGTTTGACTACTTTAACCGGTTGTCCTTCAATGCCTTCTTGCGGCAAGCCCCAGAACTGCTGGCGCCGTTTTCAAGGAATCCAGCCGAGGCCAGTACTTTTCAGGCCCAACTTGCTGAAGAGGCGAATGCGCGCAACGATTCTCCTCAGCCTTTGGCCATTGAATATGACTGCATCACGACAGAATCTGCTTTGGCCGATTTAATGCAAGTCATTAAAACCACCCGTGTGTTTGCCATTGATCTGGAAACCACCAGTCTGGATGTATTAACCACAGACATTGTGGGCATTGCTATTAGTGTAGAAGCGGTTGCCGCAAGTCAGGGATTTTCCTCTCAAATTGTCCCAGAGAGCCGGGTACTGGTGAACTGGTTTAATTTGCCCAAACGCGATGGGGCTGATGCTTGTTTAACACTTAAAAATACGGACGATGATCCACTGCCGTTGAAATCAGTTTACATTCCCTTACGGCATGCGGATGCAGAGAGCCAGCTCAGTGAATCAATGGTTCTAGAGTTACTTTCCCCTGTTTTAGAAGATGCTGACATTGTTAAAATTGTTCACAATTTAAAATTTGAATGCAATGTCTTTCGGCAAAAAGGGATTCGGCTTGAAGGTTTGGTGTTTGACACCATGCTGGCCAGCTATTGCCACAATCCGGATGAAAAGCACGGGCTGAAGGCCTTGGCAGAATCGGTTTTAAACGTTGAAATGACGGAAATTAAAACCTTAATTGGCACCGGAAAATCAGAAATTACCTTTGACCGGGTTCCGCTGGCTGAAGCCGGATATTATGCCGCCTGCGATGCCTATGCCACTTACAAGTTAGCGTGTTATTTTCTTTCCGCAATGTCATCAGAAGCTTTGGCATTGTTTTATGAGGTGGAGGCCCCGCTGGCCCGGGTCATTGCCGATATGGAGTGGACCGGCGTTTCTTTAGACACGGCCTATCTTCAAACACTGAGTGAAACACTCGATGAAAAGTTGAAGGCCCTTGAATCCCAGATTTACGATCAATCGGGTGGGCCGTTTAATTTAAATTCGCCCAAGCAGGTGGGTGAAATTCTGTTTGAGACCCTGGGCATTCCGCCCACCAAAAAGACCAAGGGAAAAACCGGTTACAGCACGGATGTTAAAGTGTTGGAACAGCTTAAAGAGGCACATCCCATTATTCCCCTGATTTTAGATTATCGGGGCTTGTTTAAATTAAAATCCACATACATTGATGCCTTGCCAGCCTTGGTGCATGCCAGTACTGGCCGGTTGCACACCAATTTTAACCAGACGGTTACCGCAACAGGCCGGTTGTCCAGTAGCAACCCGAACCTGCAAAACATTCCCATCCGAACCGATTTGGGCCGTCAGATCCGCAAAGCGTTTATTCCTCGGGCAAAAACAGAAAACAATTCACAAAACTGGGTTTTGCTGGCAGCCGACTATTCACAAATTGAACTGCGGTTTTTGGCCCATTTTTCCGAAGATCCCCCCCTGGTGGAAGCCTTCAATACGGGCCAGGATGTTCACACGGCCACAGCGTCACTGGTGTTTGGTGTTCCGGTTGAAGCCGTCACCAAAGATCAGCGGTATCAGGCCAAAACTGTTAATTTTGGCGTGATTTACGGACAATCTCCGTTTGGGTTGTCCCAGCAGTTGGGCATATCCCAGCGCGAAGCCTCTGACTTTATTCAGCGGTATTTCTCACGCTACGGTCAAGTCCGTCAGTTTATTGATGCTGTTAAGCGTGAGGCCCATGCAAACGGGTCAGTCTCAACGATTTGTGGCCGCAAGCGCAATCTGGCGACTGGATTAAACAGTAAAAAACGCAGTGAGCGCGAATTTGCTGAACGGGCCGCATTTAACACGCCGTTGCAGGGTTCTGCGGCTGATTTGCTGAAAGTGGCAATGATTGAATTGCACCGTGAATTGGGGCAGCAAGGCCTGCAGAGCAAAATTTTATTGCAGGTGCATGATGAGCTGGTGCTTGAAGTTCCTGAAAACGAACTGGGGGTTGTAAAAGCCCTGGTTGAAGCATCAATGGGGTTGGGGCAGCCGTTGCGTGTGCCCTTGGTGATTGATACTTATGTTGGTGAAAGCTGGATTGAAGTGTAAAGCCGCCAAAGCTTGAGTTGGGAAGGACCGTGTTCGGTTTGTAACAAATCCGACTGGCGCTGTTTTGGTTATTTTTGTTTTTGTAAATTTTTTATGATTTCATGACCCTTAATCTATAATTTATGGCGTAAATAAATCCATTATTAACAATGCTCTACTGGTCTCATGTCAATGGATTACCGGTTCTTGTAGAGCCTGTTGATTTCTTTAAGTTTGAAAAATAAACAATTGAAAGGGCAAGTGTCATTGTATGAAAGCATTATTTTTAGCAAAGTTTGCAACAGCGCTCCTTGCTAATGCTGATGCCCAAAATAAATTTGACCCTAAGGCTTTAGGCTTGCAAAAAAATCCACGCGGTCTTGTTCTACCTGGCTCACCTGCTGATGTTTTTGCAACAAGCAGGTTGGCCAATTCCTCAGCAGCCGTTCCAACAATTTCTCCGACTTCTAAAGTAGAAAATCCCAATGGAACAAAACAAGGCGGAACCGATCCCTCCGTTGGTGATCAGGGGGTAAACCCCAACGGCACAGTCCCCGGCAAAGGCAATGAAGAACCAACTAATCAGACCTTTAATGTCACAGGCAGTCCTCAAAATAAAACTGATAAAAACAGTGGAGAATGGACTCTGGAAAAAGAAGAAAAAATCGGAGCTATTTCAGCAGGAGTACTAGGATTAGGAGCTCTTGGTGGCTTAGTGGCTTGGTTCCAGGGCAGAAAAAATGCCCAAGACCACCAGCAGGTTTCATCTCCGGAACACCAAGGGGGAGTAATAGAATTAATGGAAGGAGACGGAAATCCACTGACCGACCCTTTGGTTCATAATGGAGGGGGGCCTGGAAATGGAAATGAAGATGAAACTAAATCGTCAATCGTATAAACATTTAACTTCACCCATTGAAACAGTGTGATTTAATGCCTCTAACCAAAGTTGCAGCGACCCTGCAGCTTTTTTAAATCTGACCCTTTGAGTTTCATCTTTTGAATTCGATCAATTACTGCCAAGTCAGTTTTTTAAGTGGTCTGTTTACTTTTTAGAAATGTTAAAACCCAGCTGCTTTTTTATTTATGCACTGGCCATTTCTTTTAAATACCCTGACAGTGTTTTTAGCCCTGCATCAAAGCTATCAGCTGAGTCCATCACTTGAATAATCCGCGATCCCACAATGACGCCATCAGCACCAAAAGCTTTCATTTCTTGAGCCCGCTCTGGTGTTGAAATCCCAAAGCCAACCAGCATGGGCAATGCCGTATTCTGCCGGACGGTCTTGATTAACTGGCTCAGTTGGGCATCTGGGGTATCCTCAACACCGGTAATTCCCAGGCGAGATACCACATATAAAAAGCCACTGGCATAAGTGCAAATTTTAGCCAGGCGCTCAGGGCTTGTTAACGGTGAGACAATGCAAATCAGGCAAATCTCTTCTTCTTGAGCGGCAAGGGCAACCTCATTCAGCAATTCAGCAGGCAAATCGGCAATCAGAATACCATCAACGCCTGCGGCTTTCATGGCCTTGAAGAATTCAGGAATGCCCCGGGCCAAAACCATATTAAAATAAACCAAAACGCCAATGGGCAATGTGTCCGTTTTTTCCCGGACAGCTTGAAGTAATTCCAGGGCGTCATCCACCTTAAATCCATTGTCAATCACAGTCTTTGAGGCCTGCTGGATAATGGGTCCATCCGCCATCGGGTCACTGAAAGCCAGGCCCAGTTCCAGGGCACTGGCCCCTGAGGCAATCATGGTTTCAATGATTGCAAGCGACTGGGTTTTATTGGGCCAGCCCAAAACCGTAAACGGCATAAAAACTTGCTTGCCATTTTCTTGATGGGCTTGAAACATTTTTTGGTATCGGTTGTTGCCGTTAACACCAGTATCAGCGGATCTTGCACTTAATGTTTCGCTTTTATCCATGATATTCATTGTATCGATTCTATCTTTTTATTGATTTTATTTATTCTTTCCATAGGCTTCTATCTAGGGATTCACTCGTCCGGGGGCAATCCGTCATTGTGGTTGTCCGTTGTCTTAATGGGCTATATTATTTGGCAAATTTGGCAAATCTATTATTCAGTACCCGCTGGAACATATCAATTGTTATCAAGACATTGCGGGATTCAGATAGTGCTGATGCTCAGGGTCCCCTGGATGCTTGGTTTGGTTTTGTTCTTGCTGATAGGCAAGCACTTGATTGAGATCTTTATCGCCCCGGCCCGACAAATTTAAAAGAATAATACTGCCCTTGGGCATGGTGGGTGACAGTTTTTTGATGTGGGCAATGGCGTGGGCTGTTTCCAGTGCCGGCAAAATACCTTCAAGGCGGGCCATCGTTTCAAAGGCATCAATGGCTTCATCATCGGTTGCAGCAACATACTGGGCTTTTCCTACCGATTGAAGCCACGCGTGCTCAGGCCCCACAAGGGGGTAGTCTAACCCCGCAGAAATGCTGTGGGTTTCAAACACCTGGCCGTCTGCATCCTGCAACGCCAGGCTTTTCATCCCGTGCAAGCATCCCAGTGTTCCTTTCGCCAGAACCGCCCCATGCTTGTCTGTATCCAGACCGTGGCCTGCTGGCTCAACACCAATGAGTTTTACCGGGTTTCCGTCGCTAGTTTTTACATCGGCGTAGCTGCTAAAAATACCGATGGCATTGGATCCGCCCCCAACACAGGCCATAACAACATCGGGCTGTACACCGACTTGATCCTGCATTTGCTGAAAAGACTCTTGCCCAATCACCTGATGAAAAAATTTGACCAGCGTCGGGTAAGGATGGGGCCCTGCCACGGTGCCCATTACATAGTAGGTTTCGCGTACGTTGGCTATCCAGTCACGGAGGGCGTCATTAATGGCATCTTTTAACGTCCCTGAACCTGAAGTCACTGCTTTGACTGTTGCCCCCAGCAACCGCATTCGCTGCACATTGGGCTGCTGGCGTTCAACATCTGTGGCCCCCATGTAAACAATGGTTTCAACGCCCAGCAATGCCCCGGCCATTGCGGTTGCAACCCCGTGCTGA
The DNA here is from genome assembly GCA_038745945.1 of Cyanobacteria bacterium P01_H01_bin.74. Lineage (GTDB taxonomy): Bacteria > Cyanobacteriota > Vampirovibrionia > Vampirovibrionales > Vampirovibrionaceae > JBCDLA01. The sequence continues at coordinate 33,750 of JBCDLA010000011.1, forward strand.
CCGGCACCTGTTTCAGCAATAATTCGGGACTTTCCCATCGCTTTGGCCAGCAAAACCTGACCAATGGCATTGTTGGTTTTGTGGGCGCCTCCGTGCAGCAAGTCTTCGCGCTTTAAAAAAATGCGGGCATTGCCCCACGCGTTGGATAAATTTTTTGCCTCAAACAGTGGGGTTGGACGGCCCGCAAAATCTTTGAGCAACTGATGGAACTGAGCCAAAAAAGCCGGATCGGACTTATAATGAAGAAAGGCTGATTCGACGGCTTCCAATGCTGGCATAAGCAGCTCAGAAACATAAATGCCACCATATTCACCAAAGAAACCTTGAGATTTCATAGATAAAATCCTGATACTCTAACCGGGTTGAACCGGGGTTTTAAAACGACATTAATAAAAATAAACTGCCAAAGGGTGACTGTAACCCTTTTTCTTCGATTAACTGATAATAACACCGAGAAACAATTGTTTCATCAGGATTTGTTACTTTCATCAGGGTTTATTTTTGTTTAGTGGCTTCTTCCAGACAGAAAAAATACCCCAACACAGCCGTCTTAGGAATCAACGGCACCATACTGACAAGTCTTGGTAAAAACCGTGACATCACTCGCGAAATCATATCGAGTGGTTTCAATGCAACCGATAGCAGTGTGTTTTGATTGAGCATTCGTCGGGCATTGGCCATACGAATCAAGCCTTTAAACACAGCACTGTCTTTGTTCAGCTTGAGTGAGTCTTTCAGTCCATCCAGCTTTTCATTTTTTTGACCCGGGACAGTAAACCACTTATCGAGAAACCCGTTGAGATGTGCTGCTGTTCGTTCCGCAAGACGGTTAGGGGCTGTTTCTCCAGAAGCAGACCATTCGTGTTGAATTTGGTACAAGTGCGAAACAGGGTGTTTATCGCTTAAATTCTGGCTGTGTGTGGCGGCTTTTGATTCACCGTGTCTGCTGAGTAAAACACTAAACGGCCAAGATACCAATGCTAATGCAGCACCTACAAAAGGCACCCCAAACAGCAAGGGCATAAACAAATCATTCCACTGATACGCCAGATATTGACCGGCTTTTACTGTATCAGAATCTGAATGGTGATAGCTGGCTTTAACCGCCCCTGTTAGTGCTTCTGGACTGCCAAGAAAATCGTACATTTTAGGTGGTGTTAATTTATTAACATAGGGCCTTCTGGGCGAATTTGCTTGCGCTTGACCAAAACGAGGGGGTAAGGGGTTAGAAACAATTTGACTGGGTGAAGTGGAAAGGGTTGAGACCGGCATAATCGATCAACACTCCTGGTGGTTAAAAAGGGCTAGTGGTTAAGAAGGCTGCTGGTAAAAAATGAGACGTTTAGCTGTTCTATGTCGCTTTTTTACTGAATAAAAAATAGATCTGGTCTTATATTAAAAAAATGTGTTGCTGCAAAGTAGAAAGAGGCAGGCGCTTAAATTTTTATTATTAGGCAACTTATTTCGGAGTAAAAATGATTGTTTTAAAGAAATAAGCTAAAATTAGAGCAGCATAGAATCAAACTTTTAAGCAAACAAAATGCTCCAAAAAGTCTAATTGGTGATTTTAAAAAAACCAAGCACAGTACACAGTTGCTCAATTTAATTCTAATTTGTGTAAAATTAACAAATTTTAATAAAAAGCAGATGCATTCTTTAATTGGCTGCCAGTTAGGGTTTTAGAGGTGTTTGACACAATGCAAGGCTTTTTCAATATGTGCGTTATGGTTAAAGGCGTCATTGTAAGCAAGCTGAATGGTCTGCTTCTGATCAATAACAAACGTGACCCGGCCAGGCAAAATGCCGAGTGTTTTTTTAATGCCATACTGCTTTGCGACCTGATAATCTGAATCGCTTAACAACAAAAAGGGCAACTGGTGCTTTTCTGAAAATTGTTGATGCGACTGGATACTGTCGCTGCTGATGCCCAACAAGGTTACATTTAAGGTTTTAAAGTCAGCAAAGGCATCCCGAAAAGAACAGGCTTGTTTGGTGCAAACAGCAGTGTTGTTTTTGGGGTAGAAAAACAAGACAACCGGGCTTTTTAACAATTCTTGAACCAGAGAAATGGTTTGCCCGCGGTGTGTTTCCAGTGAAAAGTCTGGGGCCTGTTGACCGGGCTGTAAAATATTTTTTTGGCTTGTTACCTGTGAAAGCATAGACAAAGGGAAAACTTATATCGACTATCAAATGAAAAATTTTAATACGATCAGGGTTTTCGGGCAAATTCTCAGTCAAATGACTGAAAATCAAAAAAATAATTAAACCAAACAGTCTACACTGTCGATAGGGTAAATAAGCCAAGCAATACACCAAACAATGAATGCGAAATATATGTCCAAGCCATTCTTGTCGTGTGTTGCCTGACGAATCACGAAATGAATCTTTTCATAATAAAATAATGCCCTACCATAGCGTGACTAGCAGTATAGTCAGCTTTAAATAATCTGTTTCTATCTACAGTCATTAATTAATAACGGGTTTCTGGCAACTGTCTCGTTTGTTTACATGCAAACGATCGCTCAGCTTGCTAATTTCAGGATGAATATGAAACCCGGCACGAAAAAGGAGTTTGTCTATGTCTCTTGTTATTAATACCAACACAGGATCAATCAATGCCCAGCGTTATTTGACCAATAACACCAATTCGCTGCAAAAATCAATGGAGAAACTGGCATCCGGTTTCCGAATTAATAAAGCGGGTGATGATGCTGCTGGCTTGGCATTGTCTGAAACTTTAAGGGCCCAGATTCGTGGCTCTCAGAAGGCTTTGGACAACACACAAGACGGTATCAATGTTATGAACATTGCTGACGGTGCATTGCAAACCATTACCGATAACCTGCAGCGGATGAGAGAATTGGCAGTTCAGGCGGCCAACGATACCTACAGTGCCACACAGCGGACTTCTATGCAAACCGAATACGATCAGCTGGCTTCTGGTATTACCCAGATTGCCAGTGCGGCTGAATTCAATGGCATTAACCTGTTGGATGGTACCTCGACACTGGTTAACCTGCAAATTGGCGCCAATACAACAGCGGGTGTTGATACGTTTAACGTTTCTGCTGTATTTGCGGACTCTCAGGCTGCTGCCTTGGGTGTCAACGCAGGATCGCTTGCCAACAATGCCAACTCATTGGCAGCCATTACAGCCCTGGATACCGCCATTAACACAGTAAATACCAGACGAGGAAACATTGGTGCTTCAGTAAACCGTCTTGAAGCAACAGCAGCAAACCTGGCGATCAGTGTTGAGAACCTGTCTTCCTCTGAAAGCAGAATCCGGAATGTTGACGTGGCTATGGAATCAGCCAACCTGTCAAAATATCAGATTCTACAGCAGGCCTCTCAGGCAATGTTGGCCCAGGCCAACCAGTCGCCACAGCTGGCCTTGCAGTTGCTGCGGTAATTTACATAGGGGAAACCAAACCAATAAACTCCGGAAGGCATTGCTCACAATCAGCAATGTCTTCTGGTTTTTTAAAAAATAACTTATACTAAAACCATTTGACAGACAGACTAAAACAAGAGCACTCACGTGCCGGCAAGCTTAACGGCTGCAATGCTTACCAAAGTGATTCTATGAAAAATTCAGACCACCTTGCATCTCAATTGCAATCGCAACAACAAGGTCAGGACGATCAAGAAATCCTGCAAAATGCCAACCGCATTGTCATTAAGCTGGGATCGCACGTTTTTCTGGAATTAATTAAAAACCGCGACAACGCCTTACTTTCTGCAGAAGAAAAAGCAGGATTTTACAGTTTAATCAACCAATGCGTTCAACTGATTCAATTAAAAAAGCAGGTCATTTTGGTGTCTTCTGGGGCAGTGGCGTTGGGGCAAGCCCAATTAAACCTGACTGAAACCGAACTTTCCCTCAGCCAAAAGCAGGCATGTGCGGCAGTGGGGCAGACGATGCTAATGCAAGAATACAAAGCAGCCCTTGGCATGGCAGGCCTGGTGCCAGCTCAGGTTTTATTGACAGCCCATGATTTTTCAGACCGAAAGCATTACCTGTCTTTGCAACAAACCCTGGAATCGATGCTGGCGCTGAATATTGTGCCGATCATCAATGAAAATGATGTGACCTCCACAGCAGGAATTGAAGAAGTCGCACAATCGATGGGGTTTAAAGACAATGATATGTTGTCTGCCCTGGTTGCCAGCCGCTTAAATGCTGATCTGCTGGTTGTACTGACCAATGTGAAAGGCATTTACACAGAAAATCCCGTTTCCAACAGCCAGGCAAAACCCATCAGCCATGTTGCCCGTTTAACCGAGCTTGATGCCATTACAGCACACGGGCAGTCTTCTGCGGGTCGGGGGGGGATGGAAAGTAAGCTGGAAGCCGTTAAAGCTGCTGCCAGAAGCGGGATTACAACATACATTACCTCAGGACTTGATCCCGCTCCCTTATCTGCATTGCTTCCAGCGACTGTTTCTGAGCCGAATTCAGAACAAGAGCCTGCCACAAAGCCAGCCGGAACCCTGATTGAACCCGCGAATGCAATGAAGGACAAGCAGCGCTGGATTGGAATGGCTTCTGGCTATGAGGGAATTATTGTTGTGAATGATGGTGCGGAAGCGGCACTGCGTTTTAAACAGGCCAGTATTTTGCCGATAGGTGTTGTCTCTGTTCATGGCCAATTTGTTGCCCAGCAAGTTATTAGTGTTCATAACAGCCGCGGGAAAGAACTGGCCCGCGGCCTTTCCAATTTTTCAAGCGATGAAATTGAAAAAATGAGGGGCAAGCAAAGCCAGGATATTCATCTGGCCTTAGGTCAGCGGGAGGCCGTTCAAAGGCCAGAGGTCATTCACCGGGATGATCTGGTTGTTTTTCCCGAATAGTGCCAGCTTATTCATTCAACCAGTGTGAGTGTTAAAATTTTTTTCAGATACACTTTCAGAGACACTCGTGAAGAAATTTAAACTTTAAACGCTTCAAAGCACTTATTTTTTGTAAACAAGCAAACAATCGTTAACAAAGCAGGAAACCCACACAACAAGATGGCCACTCAAGAAAACTTTGAAACCGGTACTGCCCCTGATACCCATTCTGGCTCTCATTCTGGCTCAAATTTGGCCTTGTTAGAAACGGGTTTACAACAGAGCAAAAAAGCGGCTGGTCAAATGACATTACTAACGGCCGAGCAGAAAAATGCGGCACTGGCAGGACTGGCAAAATTAATTGATGAAAACCGGACGTCCCTGCTTGAGGCAAATCAAGCCGATCTGCAAGCTGCCAAAGAGAGCGGCCTCAGCAAAGCGTTGTTTAACCGGTTAAAACTGGATGACAACAAACTGACTCAAGTCGTTCAGGGCATAAACGACTTAATGCAGCTGCCAGACCCGACCAATCAGGTTTTAAGCCGAACCGAGTTGGATACGGATCTGGTTTTAGAAAAACAGAGCGTTGCCCTGGGTCTTGTGGGCATTATTTTTGAGTCTCGTCCGGATGTTTTGCCGCAAGTGGTTTCTTTAATAATAAAGAGTGGCAACGCGGTGGTGCTCAAGGGGGGGCAGGAGTCAAGCCAGAGCAACCTTGCAATGATGACCCTGATCAAAAAACTGACCGAACAGCTGGACTTTCTGCCTGAAGGGTGGGCACTGCTTTTAGACAGCAGAGAAGCCGTTCACCAAATGCTATACTACCCGCAATACATTGACTTAATTATTCCGCGGGGATCCAATCAGCTGGTTCAGACCATTATGGCCAATACGGCCATTCCGGTCCTGGGCCATGCCGATGGGGTGTGTCATATTTACATTCACGACAGTGCTGACATTGTGGATGCCCTGGCTGTGGTGATTGATGCCAAAACACAGTACCCGGCGGCTTGCAATGCTGTAGAAACCCTGTTAATTGATGAATCCATTGCCGAATCCTTTTTGATTGGTTTCTGGGAAGTGTGTGCGTCTACGGGCATTGCCCTCCGCGGCTGCAAACAGTCTCAGCAGATTCTTGCTGATGATGGTAAAAGCATTGACCTGGCAAGTGATGAAGACTGGCATACCGAGTATGGCAATCTGACGCTTGCCGTGAAAGTGGTCTCCGGTGTAGAAGAAGCCATTGGCCATATTAACCAGTATGGGTCCCACCATACCGATGCCATTTTGTCGGCTGAAAAACCAGTGATTGAGCAATTTTTAAATGCAGTTGACTCAGCATGTGTTTTTGCCAATGCCTCTACCCGCTTCGCTGACGGGTTTCGCTTTGGTTTTGGCGCGGAAGTGGGGATTAGTACTGCTAAAATTCATGCCCGGGGGCCCGTTGGGCTTGAAGGGCTGGTGACTTACAAGTACAAGCTGCGTGGAAAGAATCAAGTGGTCAATGATTACACTGGCAGCAACGCCAAGACTTTTTCTCACAAGCCTTTGACGTTGTAGTCATAGCCTGTAAATTTTGATACACTGACAATACTGGATATGTGTTTATAATCAATCGAGAGGCGCAGCACCCAATGGCCATCGCTACTGAATCTGTAAAAATTCCTTATCTATCATCTGAAGCTGATGTCATAACCTTTGAAAACGGCCACCGCCTTGTTTTTGTTTCTAAGCCAGGCAGTGTGTTTAATATTAGCACCTGGATTAAAACTGGCTCAATTCATGAAACAGCAGAAAACAACGGGGTGTCTCATTTTCTTGAGCATTTAATGTTTAAAGGCACCGAACGCTTTGCCCCCGGCGATTTTGATAAGGCCATGGAGTCGATGGGCGCTGTGATTAATGCAGCCACCTGGAAAGATTTTACCTTTTATTATGTGACGGGGCCTGTTGGGGAGCGTCAAAAAACAAGTTTAGGCGAGAATTTTGCTCGGGCATTGGACATGCATGCCGATATGATGCTGTACTCAACATTGCCGGAAAAAGAAATTGGCCCGCAATATGACCCCTTTGATGAAAATTACGCTGGAGAAAAACGCGAGCGCAGTGTTGTGATTGAAGAGATCTCCATGCGTGAAGATCAACCCTGGACCAAAGTCTACAACACGGTGAATCATATGATGTACCCGGACGGTCACCCTTATCAGCGTGATGTGATTGGGACTCGGGCCATTATTGGCGGAATCCCCCGGGAGTGTATTGAAAACTACTACGATACCTGGTATTCGCCCAATGCCATGACAACCATTGTGGTGGGTGATTTTGAGTTTGAACTGTTAAAGAGCCAGGTGGCCAAAACCTTCAACTTTCCGCAGAAAAAACAGACCAACCCGCCCTTTAAAACCACCCAGGACTTCAGTCTGAAAAACTTTGTTCCTGAAAGCCGTTATGCAGAAATTACAGGGGATTATCAGACGGCATTTTTCCTGCAGGGCTATCACGGCCCCACGCCAGAGAATCTCAAGGAAACCATTGCACTGGATATTGTCTGCCATGCTTTAAGTGACGGGCGCAGTGCCCGACTGGTTCAGACATTTATTGAAAAACCAGAAAAGCCCATTTTCAACTACATTGGCTGCGATCAATCCACGTTTAAGCTGGGCAATGTGTTTTTTGCCCAAGGTAACTTTAATGTCACAGGTCATGATAAAACCCCAAAAGAAGTCCTGGATTTAATGACAGCAGAAATTGAGGCCTTACTGACCACGCATCCCCTAACTCAAGAGGAATTTGACCGGGCCTACAAGTATCTCAAAGTGGGCTTTGCACAGACCTCTGAAACGGCTGCTGGCATTGCTGAAACCATTGGGGAATCATTGACGGTCACCAACTCACTTGAAAGTTATACCCATTATCTTGAAACCTTGCAGGGACTTACCCTGGAAGCAGTCAATGCCATAGCCAGGCAGTATTTAACAGCGGATAAAGCCTTTACCGCAGTGATGGTGCCAACTTCAGCCCAGTGAGGGGACAAGGGGTTGCTTCCTCAGAAAAAAATTGTTAACCACGCAGAAAGTCGTTCTTTATATGTCTACCAATCTGAATATGCCTACTCATCTATCCACTGGATCAAGTACCGCGTTAATGGAGAATAATACAATCAAAAAACTTGACAACGGATCCGCTTATTACTACACCGCCTGTTTGGGTGCTCCCCGCTTAGCGGTTTCTTTTTTGGTACCGTCCGGCTATTTACTCGATCCAATCCTGGGAACCCATGAGCTTTTTAGCCGCCTGCTTCTTAAAGGCACCCAAACCCGGACTCAGGAGCAATTGTCTCTGGAAATTGACAGCCTGACCCTGGACATTGATACCACCGCAAAACGCGATTACATTGGCTTTCACACCACCTTTCTTGAAGAGGATCTGGATGCGGTTTTTGCACTGGTCAGTGATATGTTTTTTCAGTCGACGTTTATTGATTTGCCCAAGGAAATTCAGAAACTGACGGGTGAAATTTTAATGGAACTGGATTCTCCCAAAGCATCCGCTTCAGATTTGTTTTTAAAAACAGTTTGGCAAGATACATCATATTCTGGTTCAAGCAGTCAGTTGGCGGCTGCCATTGCCGGGATCTCTCATCAGCACATGACCGATTTGCATCAAAGTGAATTCCATCCGGGCAATTTAACCATAGTTGCAACAGGAGCAAGCGAAAGCGCTAAAATTGAAGCCGCTGTCCAGAAGTATTTTCCTGCCAGCCAGGCAACAGAAAACAACAGCGCGCTACTGGATCAAAAGGCCGCCGGTCCGGTTCAAAAACTCAACCAGTTGCAAATCGTCTCCAATCAACTGGTCAGCGTTCCAAAAGATGATTCATCGCAGGCCCACATATTTAAAGGCTGGCTAATGCCGTCTGCAACAGATGCCGATTACCCGGCCATTGCCCTGATGAATACTATTCTGGGTGCCGCAGGGTTAACCTCTCGGCTGTTTTTAGAATTGCGGGACAAGCAAGGCCTGGCCTACCATGTTCGCAGCACCTATGAAGGTTACAAGCACAAAGGCATCTTTTACCTGTATATCGGAACCGAGCCGGCCAACAAGCAAAAGTGCCTTGACGGGTTTCAGGTTGAAGTGGATAAAATCATCAATACGCTTGTACCCGCTGACGAATTGGCTGACGCCAAGCGGAACTGGCTGGGCAGGCGCTCCATTTCTCTGGAAACCGCGCCGCAGCTAACCAGCTACCTGTCTGCCAGCCTGATGATTGGCCGCTCGGTTGACTTTATTAACACGTTGGAAGACAGAATTAATGCCGTCACGCCAGATGATATTCAGCGGGTTGCCCAGCATTGGTTGACCCGACCTGCTGTCATTTCTGTTGCTGCTCCCAGTTCTGTTTTGTAGTCCATCCATTCACTTTTTATTTTTTTATCGCCTGTTTTTTTACTGCAATACTCAACCTGATTTAGACATGCCAATACCTTGTAAACCCTTTTTTCTGCTTTGTCTGGTTTATGCTGCCCTGGCTACAGTGGGGCTTTCCCTGTTTGGGTGTGGCGGGGTGCCAAAAAATAACTTGCCCCCTGTAAACATGCCCGTAAAAAAAACCGAGCCCCCAAAGCAGGCCACAAAACCTGCAATAAAAAACACAGCAGGGCAACGCATTTTTGAATCGAATTGCCTGCGCTGCCATTACACAATGAATGAAACCCTGCCACCAGTGATTGCCCGCTCTTTTTATACGCAGTCCGAGGCCTCATTTACCCAATTCTTGCGCTCGCCTACCTCTTCAATGATGCCTGCATTCTCTGTGGAAGATCTCCCCGATGAGCAGGTAGAGGCGTTGTACCAATACATTCAAGAGATTCAATAAGGTCAGCTGGCATTACACCCCAGAATAGAAGCCATAAAAGCGAATCCAAAGCAAAATTAAGGGCATTGGTCATTGAATATAGATGAGTTAAAATTAGGGCATGCATTGTCCTAAATGCCGCTGTGCCGAGGCTGTTAAAAACGGCACCATGAACCAAAAACAACGCTATAAATGCAAACAGTGTGGTTGCAACTATACCCAA